>CAYXFE010000131.1:0-3204 GCA_964464195.1 uncultured Candidatus Bathyarchaeia archaeon | reverse complement strand
GGTTATACGGCGCAAACTCTAGCCCTCGACCTCTACAATTTACTTTTTCCATATTTTGAAACAACCATTCTAGTGAACAGCACTTCTCAGTTTCGTGATTTATTGGATGGAAAAAACATAACAAGTAACTCAGAAGAAAGTGTGCAAGACGCAGTAATAATCAATACCTTTGGAGAGGTCGTTCCTATCCCTCAAGAATACTGCCAAGGAGGCCCGCGTCAAAATGAAGGATACGACTTCTATAGAAAATCCTATGCGCGTTTTTGCTACACATTAGGTAAAAAAGTTAGACAATTTAACTGGAAATGGGTTAGCATAGTAGGTTATCCACTGTATTACGTAACAAATACAATATCATTGTATAGTTCACAAAACAATTACGGAATTTATGGGATAGAACGTGTTGGACCAGCAGGATTAAACGCTTTTCTGCGGGGATTGAATAATGAAAACTACGCTTACGATTCCACATGGATCACAAAGGATATAACCGAAAGCTATGGGCAGCTTGTTCACTTTACCTCTGAGGCTTATTATCGCTCTAACTATTATGGTATTTATCCAGCTCCATACCAAAGTGCAAGTAGAGCTTTGCCTGGGCTAGGCGCCCCAAATGATATTACTAGCCGCTACAACCTTATGGTTGAGGCCGAAGTTTTTGAGCCAGTGGATGGTTACTATGCAGCTGCAACTTTTAAGCATAACAGTGGAAGAGGAGCTTTAGTTGCTATCGGTTTAACTCGAACACCGGATATTAGAGTAGCCGCTCTTGCCCTTCTTATGTACTATCGCCCAGAAATTTATAAGAAGACTTTTACAGCTCCCGGAAAGTCTCGGCTTGTTGTTTTACAGCTTGCAGAGTTAGGAGGCATGTAAATATGGCTAGAATTATCGGAAGCAGGAATGGGCAGTTCTCTATAATTGCAGCAATTTTATTAGTTTTAATCCTTGTTTCAGCCATAGTCATCACCTATTCTATAATTAACTTTTCCTTACCTAAAGAACAAACTAATGTTCTATCTTCTATTTATGAAATGAATAATTCTCTAAAGCAAATGCTAGAGTTTGCCGTGGGTTACTATTGCTCTGTTTTGCGTGTAACTGGTAACTCAACATTTGCGCATAAATTGGCTCTTAACTATCTTAATAGCGGATTCGAGTTTATAGCTGAGTCCCATCCAGAACTTAACCCTATAATTCACGTATCAAACATAAACTTCTCAACAAGATGGTATGAAATTTCAAGTTACAGTGCAGGCTTCCTTAGTGCAAACTACAGCTTATTAAGTAAAGGTTTGAACAATGTAGGTTTTGATGCGAACTGTTCTCTAAGTGTTAACATAGTAGAGGTTACAGATAGTAGTCTCAGCGTTAACGTTACACGAGATGGAGGTCTCCCCTATTTTGAACTTGAAGCCAGCAATTTCATGTTTTACTATTATGACAATGAATCTTCCAGTTGGATGCAAACTCCTCCTTCGAGTTTCTCGTCCCAGAACAACTTGTATATTTTAGGCTTTCCAGCTCAAGTCGATGAGACATGCTTTTTGCTACAAGTTACTGACAATAGAGGAATTTCCACAATCAATTTCTATACCTCCAATAAGAGACCTCAATATACCTATGTTTTCGATTGGAATTATACGGGAATGGGCGATATCTATTCCCAGCTATCCCATGACAAGATAGTTGTGGAAGTTCTCCAAAATGGAACATTGCGTTGGCTTGGCCAGAAACTTCTTGACGGGAAACCCATTCCACCCATACCGGTCAAATCCCTCAGAGTAAGCGCGAATTCTGATTCTTTCCACCTTCAAGAGAATCAAATAGCCTTCCAAGTTGAAGATTGGGCGTCTAATTACAAGGTTCCACTTGGAAGAAGCAATAATGAAACGATATTCTCCAGCAGAAACATGATAGTCTTTCTAATAGACCATACAATCAAGAATGTTACTATATGGTGGGACGGCCGCGACACAGCAAAACAAACCCCCTACGCAAGCAAAAGAAACTTCAACGATAAAATACTAGAAATCTCTGGTGTGAAAAAGGCTGTTTTATTCAATAATGTCATTCAAATGAATATTACTTACGGAAATGGAGACTTCTACATTGAGACTTCTACAAGTAGAGCTGATTTTATGCGAATTAATGGACATTATGCAAAATTTTACGCGTCTCCCTCATTTCCAGTTATTAATGGAACTATAAGGGACATAATCCAGCAGGAAGCTGAATGGGAAAACTATACAGATGAGGGATTTCCTAACACTTATGCGCAGATAGTCCTAACACTTCCGGCAAACACGACTTATTATACATATTCGCTAAGACTAATTTTTGTTAATGCATCAGCATGCCCAGAAAATAGAACAATTGACGATTTGACTCCAATAATGGTTTCAAGCTACTGGAAAATGAACATGCAAGTGCTCACTGAAAATGGGACAATCAACGGAATACCTGTAGCCGCCGAAACCTCTATTGGAACTTACATGTTCTATAACTTCTCAGACGAGAAATGGGAACATCATTGGAGTCAGTTTAACTCAAGCGATGGTGGAGCGGGAATAATATTTAGAGATTTGAGTAACCTCAACCTCTATGCTTTTGACGCTCTTGCAGGACAAAGTTCCGGCGCACTAAATATAACAACTCAGAAACAGACAACATGGATGACTACTATTGAGTTTTCCCCAATAAAGCTTAAATCAGTTTCATTCCAGCAACCTCTCGATATAACCTGGTTCGGTGCCGTTGTAACCATTAAAAACACAGAGATGATCTATGACCCTTCAAGTAATGTGGGACTGTGGGTTATTGTCGAGCACCCGCCAAAGGTAGAAATAATCGTCTAATCAGCTCTTTAACCTAAAATTAGGTTTATTATAAACCAGATTACATCGCCAAACAAAAATGCAGTTATAAAACCAGCTGTGATAAAAACAAGCATTGGTAAACCGGGACTCACCCAAACATAACCATCAATCTTCCCGCTTTCAACAGCAAAGCTAAGCTTCTCCCAAATTTCTCCCCTCTCCTCGTCTACCGGAAAAATTATCAACTTACGCTTAGTTTGTCCATCAACTTCCTCTATATCCTCTAATGGATAATAGAAAGATTCTCCTCTAATATTTTTAACCGAAATTTTATATCCGCAAAGAACTGTTAAGATTTTCTTCCAAAAAGGCTCTTTTTCAAGCC
>CAYXFE010000130.1:0-3205 GCA_964464195.1 uncultured Candidatus Bathyarchaeia archaeon | reverse complement strand
TTATTATTTCCTCCTCTGTAGCCTTTGCTCCTTCTTTTAGGACTATGAAGGCTTTTGGAATTTCTCCCGCAACGGGGTCTGGTTTTCCGACCACTGCGCAGAGCTTAACGGCTGGATGTTCATACAATACGTCTTCTAGCTCTCTTGGATAGACGCTGTAGCCCTTATACTTAATCAAGTCCTTTTTACGGTCTGTAATGTAGAAGTAGCCGTCCTCATCCATTTTTCCAATATCGCCGGTATAAAGCCAGCCGTCACGTAAGACTGCGGCGGTTTCTTCTGGCATTTTCCAGTATCCCTTCATGACTTGCGGTCCCTTAACTATTAACTCGCCAACCTCGCCAGGCGGCAACTCCTTCTTTCCAGTTTCCACATCAACTATTTTCGCTTCAGTGTCTGGCCAGGGCAGCCCTATCGAACCTATCTTGACGGTTTTCATGGTTGGGTCAAGCGGATTACAATGGGTTACTGGTGAAGCTTCTGTTAGACCATAGCCTTCAACGAGTACTCCGCCAGTTATCTCCATAAACTTCTTCTGAACTTCGGGCGGAAGCGGCGCTGCTCCTGAAATGCAGAATTTTACTGATGTGCAGTCATATTTGCCTACGTCTGGATGATCTATTAGTAGGGCGTACATGGTTGGTGCGCCGCAGAAGACTGTTACGCGGTATTTCTGTATTGCCTTAAAGACTTCTACTGGGTCGAAGCGTGGTAGCATAACGGTTTTTCCAGCCATATATATTGGGGCATTCATCGCTACGGTCATTCCGTAAATGTGGAAGAGCGGTAGAACAGCCAGGAAAACTTCCTGTGCGGGTTTTGCTCCAAGCCATGCGGCGCACATCATGGCATTAGAAACGAGATTCATGTGGGTAAGCATGGCTCCTTTGGGAGTTCCGGTCGTCCCACCGGTATACTGAAGGGCGGCTAAGTCTTCCTTCGGGTTTATGTCTACTTTTGGAGGTTCAGCCGGGCTTTTCTCTACAAGTTCCTTAAAGAAGTGAACGTTTGGTTCGCGTTCAACCTTTGCTGATGGAATCTTGCCCAGCAGAGAGCCTAGAAAAGCCTTGAATCCGGGCATATAATCCTTCATGCTTGTTACTATTGCATGTTCAACGCCTGTCTTTTCCCATACGCTCTTAAACCTTGAAAACAGGACGTCTAAGGTTACAATAACTTTTGCTTCTGAATTGCTAAGCTGGAATTGAAGTTCTCTTTCCCTATAAAGTGGACTTACCGCAGTTATGGTTGCTCCGGCTTTTAGGGCTCCGTAGTAGGCTATTACGAATTGCGGAATATTTGGTAAATATAGGGCGACTACATCCCCTTTTCTGATACCCATGTTATATAAGGCGTTTGCGAATCTACTGACTGCATCATTTAGTTCTTGATAGGTTATTTCTTTTCCAAAGAATACTATCGCCGTGTTATGCGGATACTTTTCGGCTGAGTTCTCTAGAAAGTGAAATAATGGTTTCTCTGGATAATCTATGGATTGCGGAACTCCTTCGGGCCAAAACTTTAGCCAAGGCTTCTCAGATGCAGAAACTTTCTTTTTCCCTTTTCTCTTTCTCTTAGGCATGACAACGAACCCTAATCTAAATGATAAGATATAAACAAGTATATAAAATTCAACTTAACATTCCCTATATCCGCTATGCACCAGCAAGAAGAGATGCATATTGAAGACTGAAAAAGTTACATTCGAATGTCAAGGAAACATGCTTTACGGAGAACTCTACATTCCAGATGAAACTCCAGCACCCGGCATAATCGTCTGTCATGGAATGAATAAGCATGGATTCCACGCGATAGGACTTTACCGCAAATTTGCCGAAGAAGCCTCTAAAAATGGCTTTGCAGTTCTACTTTTCGATTTTAGAGGATGCGGAAAAAGCACTGGGAAATTTGGCTACGGAATAGAAGAGCGGCACGACCTTAGATGCGCATTAAATTATCTTTCCTCTAGAAGCGAAGTTGATGCAAAAACAATTTTTGTTGTCGGTCATAGTCTCGGCGGGGCCATAGCCCTCTATACGGCTAGAGAGGAGGATAGATTCAAAGCCTTAGTTTTATGGTCTACCCCGGCAAATCACGCTTACAACGTGAAAAAGTTCATTATAAGTAATAGCGGGAAGCTTGCATATTACATATTTCTAATAGTCTCCTACATAGACGATTTAATTGACATCTCAAAGCTTTTTGGCATGCGCGTATATGGCATACTTTTGAGGCCAAGCCTTGTAAGGAAGAAGCTTATGAAACTAAATGAAAGTGAGGTGGTTTCAAAGCTTAAAATTCCAATTTTAATAGTGATTGGAAATGATGACAGAATAGTTGGGGTTGAAGAGGCTAGGCAAATTTTTTCCGCGGCTAATAATCCCAAAAAATTTGTGATTATAGAAGGCGCTAATCACATTTACGAAGGAAAAGAGGATAAGGTAATATTTGAAACTTTAAATTGGCTTAAGAGTCTAGTTTAAGCAATACTTCAATTAATTCTTCTTTGCTTCTTACCACTTGTTCCGCGAACGCTATGGGCCAAGGCGAAGGCTGAGCTTCCTCATTTAAAACTATAACCTTCTTTCCAAGCTTTTTCGCGTAATAGATTTCTATGGCTGTTCCGAAGCTTGGCTTGTCGCAAACTGCCACTATAACATCGCATTCTTCAACGAATTTCAAGTCGTTCTCAACAATTCTTTCGGCAAGCCGTTTTTTATCCCTAAAATCCCTAATGCTGCTATAATCCATCTCTTCCTCTCTGAATTGGTCAATAACATTAAATCCCTCCTTTTTTAGGAAGTTCTGAAGTTCCCTAATTTTCTGAATGTTTCCATGAGCTACTGGACCGCAGACTAGCAGCTTCATCAAATGAAACCTAAATAATCATATATTCAATTGCATATATCTAATTTTCAAAGCGGTAGGTGAAAAGTTTGGAGTTTAAATTAAGTGAGGAGCAGCTCGAAATTAAGCGGGCTGTCAGAGAGTTCTGCGAGAAAGAATTTGATCCAGAGCTGGCCTTGGAACTCGACAGAAAAGAGGAATATCCAATGGAACTCTACAAAAAGGCTGCTAAGCTGGGCTTTACAAGCCTATCCTTCCCAGAAGAGTACGGAGGGCAAGGTTATGGATATCTAGAAACTTGCATCGCAATGGAGGAGATGTGCCGTGTCGATTCATCGCTTGGATTGGCGGTAATGAT
>CAYXFE010000129.1:0-3208 GCA_964464195.1 uncultured Candidatus Bathyarchaeia archaeon | reverse complement strand
GAAGAGCAGCTAGTTCCAGACGAGCTTCTAAAGGCTTTACGTAAACAGCACTATCATCTTGTCGGTAGGCATTCGGCTGTAAAGCGTTGCAGATGGCTGTATGAGGCTTTAATAAACAATCGATTTTGCTACAAGCAGAAGTTTTACGGGATAAAGAGTCATCAGTGCATTCAAATGTCTCCTACAGCCTTTTATTGTACAATGCGTTGTCTTTTCTGCTGGAGAGCCCAATCGGGCGATTTAGGAATAAGATGGGAAGAGCTTAAGCTTCCGGAAAGGTGGGACTCTCCAGAAGAAATAGTTGAAGGATGCATTAAAGCGCAGCTTCAGATTCTAAGCGGATATAAGGGTAATCCTAAGACGAATATGGAAAAGTATGAGGAGGCTTTACGGCCAAAGCATGCAGCAATAAGCCTAGTAGGCGAGCCTACACTCTACGAGCCGTTGGGAGAGCTTATACATGAATTTCACAAGAGGGGATTCACAACATTCTTGGTTTCTAACGGAACCTTGCCTGAAGCCCTTTCAAAGCTTGGTGAGGAACCAACCCAGCTTTATATTTCGCTTTATGGACCCGACGAGAAAACTTTTAAGATGATAAGCCGTCCGCAAATTCCAAACGCATGGGAAAGAATAAACCAGACGCTAGAATTGCTGAGCAGCTTCAAATGCCCAACAGTTCTTAGGTTAACTCTTGTAAGGCATTTCAACATGAAGAATCCGGAGCTTTATGCGAAGCTTGTTGAGAAGGCTGACCCAACCTATGTTGAACCCAAAGCTTACATGCATGTTGGTTTCTCCAGACTACGCCTAAAATATGAAAATATGCCAACCCATAGGGAAATTGGAGAATTCGCCGAAAAATTAGCCGAAGAAACGGGATATAAAATAATTGATGAATCCGAGGCAAGCCGAGTTTTTCTACTAAGCCGTCTTGATAAACCAATTAGGTTTGGCTAAGGCAAATGTTTAAATAATGGGCTTCTGCACTGCTATAGGAAAATCGGCTTGAGGTGACTTCGGTGGTTAACGAAGGTAAGGGAAGACTGTTCAGACGGAAAGATGGGAAATACCTAATTTATCTGCCTAAGGACTTGGCTGAAGACAGCATGTTCCCATTTAAGGGAGAAGAATCCGTTTATGTAAAAGTAAGCTTCAAGCTAGGCGACGACAAGCTGATAATCGAGCGATGGAAAGAAAAACCGAAAAAGTAAGCACTGCCTAGTCGCTCCTGTACCGAAAATTCCCATCACTTTATTGAAAGCGCTTATTATCATCTTTCAATCTAGCTTTATGTGATGAGGGTGTTGTATGAATTTAAAATCCTTGCTTGATGAATTGCAAAAAGAACTTAAGAGCAGAGAGAAGGTGAAAGAGGAAGTTCAAAAAATAATGCGTAAGGCAACTCAGCTTTCGAAAAGAGCCATAGTTTTAATTCATCAAAAGCGCATGGATGAATCGAGAAAACTGCTTGATGAGGCGAAATCTCTTTTTAAAAGTCTTCGCGAGCTTTGCGGACAGTATCCAGACTTGTTTTATATGGGAATGGTTAATGCTGCTTTTCAGGAATACGCTGAAGCTAACATTCTTATGGGATTAATAGAGAATGGAAGTTTTGTTTCCCCGGCGGAAATTGATGTACCGGCTGTTGATTATATTCTTGGTTTAGCCGATGTTATTGGAGAGTTGAGGAGGCAAGCTTTGGATGCGCTGAGAAGCGGAGACCTCGCTTATGCTGAGAAGTGTTTGCAGATTATGGAGAATATCTATCTTGAATTGATGGCTATGGATGAAGGCTTCCTTCTCGTTCCGGGATTAAGAAGGAAATGCGACGTCGCTAGGAGAATCATTGAGACCACGAGGGGAGAATTAACTGTCGAGGCTAGGCGTTCTTCGCTTGAAAAAGCCATAAGGAAACTTGAAGAAAGGTTTGAAAAATTTGAGAAGTAGAGTTCCTTCAAAATTTTCGGTTTCTAAAGCCCGCGCAATTCAGCGCGAACTCTCGAAGAGGGTGATCAGAGAAGATGCTTTTGATTTCTCAAAGCTGAGGTATGTTGCGGGAGTTGATGTCGCCTATACGGATGAGATGGCTGTAGGCGCGGTTTCAGTTCATGAGTTTCCATCGCTTTCTCAAATTGAGGTGAAAACAGCTATTGTAAAGGCGGTTTTTCCATACATTCCAACCCTACTTTCATTCAGGGAAGTTCATCCCGTAATTTCAGCCATAAGAAAGCTTGAGGCTAATCCTGACATTTTCATGGTTGATGGACATGGTTTGGCGCATCCATATAGGCTTGGTTTTGCAAGTCATTTAGGCGTAATTCTAGGAAAACCAACCATAGGAGTCGCCAAAAAGCTTCTTTGCGGAAAAATTGAGAAGCTTCCCAGAAAGGCTGGCGAGTTTACCTTAATAAGGGATGATGACGAGGTTGTTGGCGCAGCTCTCCTTACTAAGGAGGGACAAAAGCCAGTTTATGTAAGCATTGGACATATGATTTCATTGGAGACTGCGATAAAAATTGTCAGTATAACTGCTAGGAAGTATAGGATTCCTGAGCCGATTAGAGCTGCGCATCAAGCTGCAAATGAGGCTAAGAGAACATATATCATGCAAAGGCGGAATTGAACAGTAAATTTCTTAACCATGCATATACAGTAGTAGTTTTCTCTGGGATGCATGAAATTGGATGAACGCCTAAGAAAGCTTGTTGAAAAAATTAAGGACAAGTCTCTTCGAGAGAAGGTAATGGAGCTTCTTGAAAATCCAACCATAGAAATTGAGGGAAAAAAGTTTTCCGGCCTTCCACTGGAGTCTTCTCCAGCCGGAATTTCTAGGCATCACTCTTATCCCGGCGGATTCGTTGAGCATGTTTTGGCTTCGGCTGAAATAGCTTTGGCTCTCTGCAGGGTTGTGAGGAAAATTTACAGGGGAAAAGTTAATCAGGACTATGTTTTAGCCGGAGTTATTCTTCATGACATTTTTAAGCCCCTAACTTATGTTGAAAGCGAGAATGGCGGTTATATGGCTTCTCCGCTTGGCGAAAAACTCGACCATCTCACGCTTGCCGTCGCCGAATTAATAAGGCGAGGCTTCCCGCTTGAAGTAGTCCATATTGTTTGCGCCCATCATGGATACGAGGCTGGGCCGATTGGGCCGAAAACCGTTGAAGCCCTAATAGTTCACCTAGCAGACGTTGCAGACTCAAGA
>CAYXFE010000128.1:0-3243 GCA_964464195.1 uncultured Candidatus Bathyarchaeia archaeon | reverse complement strand
CCGCATTCGCGGCATATTTTCATGTATAGCCTTCTCTTCTGGGCGATAGCCTTCTTCACCGGGTCTGTTACTGGCATGTGTTTCACCTTAGCTTTAGGCTTTTAACCTTAAAGCCTCAAATATACTTTTCTAACGCCTCAACTTTTCCATGACTAATTTTGCTACTTCGCCTGGCTTTTCAGCTACAGCCACGCCAGCTTTTCGGAAAGATTCAATTTTGCTTTGCGCAGTTCCGGCTTTCCCCATTATTATGGCGCCTGCATGTCCCATACGCTTGCCGGGCGGAGCTGTCTTGCCAGCTATAAAGGCGACAACTGGCTTAGGATAATTTGTTTCCTTTATGTATTTTGCCGCCAATTCCTCAAGGTTTCCGCCAATCTCGCCTATAAGAACAACAGCCTCAGTTTTTTCGTCTTCCTTGAACATTTCTAGAACATCTATGAAGTTTAGGCCTACTACTGGGTCTCCGCCTAAGCCTAGGCAGGTTGATTGGCCTAAACCAGCCTTTGTTAAGCCGGCTGCAATTTCGTAGGTTAGGGTTCCGCTTCTTGAGGCTATGCCCACTATTCCAGGCTTAAATATGTGCGCCGGCATTATTCCGAGCTTACATTCATTTGGCGTTATTATTCCAGGCGTATTAGGCCCAATAATGGTTGTTCCTTTCTCTTTCGCTCTAGCCATGATATAGATTGAGTCCTTGATTGGTATATGCTCAGTAATTATAACGACTGTTTTTAGGTTGTTTTCTATAGCCTCTAGCGCCGCATCTGCTGCAAATCTTGCTGGAACAAATATTATTGAGGCATTGGCTTCATGATTTTCTAAAGCCTCCTTTACGGTATCGTAGACTGGAACTCCATGCACTTGCTGTCCGCCCTTTCCCGGCGTGACTCCAGCGACTATTTTGGTTCCGTAGTCAAGCATAAGCCTAGTATGAAAGCTTCCCTGATTCCCGGTTATTCCCTGTACAATGGCTTTTGTTTCTTTCCCAACAATTATTCCCAAAATTTTTCCTCCTTTAGCTTTTCTTGGCTATTTCAACAGCTTTTCTTGCGGCTTCTTCCATGCTATCTAACACGTGGATTCCCGCCTCGGTAAGTATTCGTTTTCCTTCTTGCTCGTTTGTTCCTACAAGCCTTATTACCATGGGCTTTGTAAATCCTATGCGGTTTCTCGCGTCAATTATTCCCTTTGCAACTTCGTCGCAGCGCGTAATCCCGCCTAGAATGTTTATGAAGACCACCTTGACGTTTGGGTTTGAAAGTACAATGTTTAGCGCTGCGGCTATTCTGTCGGCTGGGGCTCCTCCACCTACGTCTAGGAAGTTGGCTGGTTTTCCGCCATAAAGCTGTACAGCGTCTAGGGTTGCCATTACGAGTCCAGCGCCATTCCCTATAATACCTATATCTCCATCAAGCTTGACGTAGGCTAGGCCCTTCTGTCTAGCCTCTATTTCTTCTGGGCTGAATTCGCCTTCTTCGGCTAGTCTCGCCGTATAGTCGGGATGCCTATACAGTGCATTATCGTCTATGATGAGTCTGGCATCCGCAGCTACAAATTGGCCGTCAACAGTTTCAACTAGTGGATTCATTTCCATAAGCTCCGCGTCATAGTCCATCGCCGCCTTGTATAGCCTAGTGAATATTGAGGCTAATTGAAGCATCTGTTTTCCTTCGTAGCCAAGCTTTTTAGCCATATAATTTGCGTGATAGCTGCGAAAGCCTTCGATTGGGTCTACTGTGAACTTTACGAGTTTTTCAGGCATTTTTTCGGCTATTTCTTCTATTTCCATTCCGCCGGCCGAGGAGGCTATGGCAACATAAGCTTTTTGAAATCTGTCAACTGTTACTCCAAAGTATAATTCCCGTTTTATCGCCAGTTTCTCTTCAATCCATACGCTTTTGACGGTTATTCCCTTAATTTCTGAACCTAAAAGCTTTTCAGCCTTCTCCTTCACTTCCTGTGGAGTTTCAGCGAAAAGTATTCCTCCAGCCTTTCCTCTACCCGCAACTAAAAGTTGAGCTTTAACAGCGTATGGCGCTTTAATCTTTGATGCTATTTCTTCTGCTTGTTCTGGCGTTGTCGCCAATCCGCCATTAGGGATGGGTATTCCATATTTTGCAAGTATGTTTTTGGCTTCATACTCGAACAGCTTCATCAGTTATGCCTTCCTACTTGATTGTTTGAATTGTAATGTATGATCTTGTGTCTATTATTCCGTCTATTTCTGAAAGTTTTTGCAAGGCTTCATTCAGCTTCTCTTGTTCTAGGATTAAGACGGCGTCCATGTCTCCGGCTACTCTGAATAGCCTTTGAACTGGTATTTGCATCATCTTCTTGTAGGCTTCTCCTCTTTGATGAGGCGAGATTTTAACGAATATAAATGCTGGATTGGCTGATATTCCCAGAATGTTTAATCCTTCCTCAGTTATGTCTATGAAGCCCCTTCCGGTTCTTACATATCCTAAATCCCTTAATTTCCTTAAGTGTACATTTAATGCTTGACGACTTATTCCCAACTGTCTAGCGAGTTCGCTTTGTTTAACCCTAATCGTGTATACGGTGGCTGGCTTTCCCTTCTGAAGAAGTGTTTGAAGAAGTCGCAGCGAGCGCCCGGACGGAATTTCTCTTGTTTTGGGCATTTATTTCAGCCTCTAAATATTCTTGGTTAAAGATTTCTCTTTACAATAGTCGTAATTATTTAAATCTTTTCTTTACATATACACTTCCCATATTCCCTACAGTATCTATCCTTTGGAAAACAGCAAATTAAGAATCTTGGATTAAGTTAATATTCCGCTAGCTTTTGTTACCGCAATATATTTATTTTGGATTTTATTGCAATAGTCAAGCTAAACAAGAGTGTTAAGGCAAGGAGTGAGGCGGTGAAATGTCAGAGACAAATGCAGTATTAGTGGGGAAGAAGCCAGTCATGAACTATGTGCTGGCTTGCATAACCCTCTTCCACGGCGGAGCAAAAGAAGTTATGGTTAAAGCCAGAGGAAGAGCAATCAGCCGCGCTGTTGACGTTGTTGAGGTTGTTCGACGCCGATTCCTACCAGACGTGAAAATCAAGAGTGTAGGCATCGGCACCGAGCAAATCCCACCTGCTGAAGAGGGTGGCACGCCAACCAACGTCAGCACAATCGAAATCACCCTTGAACGCTAGACTCAGCGACAACAACGACCAGCAGGGCGAAGTATATGCTCCGCCGCCCCTCCTTTCTTTCAATCTCGGAGGGA
>CAYXFE010000127.1:0-3289 GCA_964464195.1 uncultured Candidatus Bathyarchaeia archaeon | reverse complement strand
CCCGCGCGTATATATCTGTCAATGTTTGCTTCTGCCCTCCAGCCGGGCAATTTCTCTTTCAAAATCTTCTCAACTTCTTCGCGTGGAACTTTTCCTCTTTTCGAAATTATATAGGTAATTGTTATGGCTAATCCTGCGATGTCGTCTATTCGCCATCCCATCATTTTTGTTTCGGTCGGCGTTATTTCGCCTCGAAGCGTAACATAATAAATTGCTTTATCGAGCTGTTCTGGCTTAGCGTTTTCCAGCATTATTGGATGGCCTTCCTCCGTGACTGCCTTAACCTGTAAGTCCAGCTTGGCGAGGTAATTGTCTAAAAGCTTTAAAACTTTAGGATAATCCGCGCCTAGCTTCTTTCTTAGCTCCCATCCCTTAACTCCGGGCTTTCTATGCCGCCTAAAAAAGAGTAGGTGAACAGCTCGCTTGATTTTTCTTGAGTATAAGGCTTTTCTTTTACTCATTTTCCTCCACGTTTTTTCTCCATTTTTCCCAGTCTTCGCGGCTTATTGGGAAGGGCATCGAGACGACATTTTTCTTTTTGGTTAATGGAGCTGGCTTCTTGTTCGGTTTAATGTAAACTTCGTCTTCTATTGGATAAATTTCCAATTTTGCATAGCCATAGGTTATCATGAAACTTGTTATGTAGGCTCTTTGAATGGTTTCTTCAAATGTTTCTGCTCCTATAAAGTCCCAATACCTCATCTTTCCATTTTCGCCAACCTTTTCCTTAAGCTCATTCCATAAGGCTTCAATTCTCTCGGTAAACGTCTTTTCTTCTAGGAGTTTTTGCTCCAGAAGTTCTGAGCGCGTAGCGATACCAGCCTCTATAATCTGCGCTTCAACGTTTTTCCAGCGTTCGTCTAGTGGCAGAAGTTCCTTCCAGTATTTTATTGCTTCCTTGAGGCTGTGAGGCGAAATCTGCTCGAATTCCACTATTGGCTTCCAACTCTTAAGGAAGATTTCGGCAATTCGCTCAACATCTAACTTTCTAATCTTCTCTTCCAGCAGGAAGGGATCCGTATAGAGCGATGTTGATCTCTGCTTAACCCATTCGCCTTGCAGCTTAATTACTGAGGCTAAACGGTTTATTGCTTCAGCGTCTAGGCATAGCTCTTCGGGTTTATCCCATTCCGGAAAATATCGTCTAACTATCTCAATTATATCGTCTACATCTACAAGGAAAGGGTCAACTCTGCCCTCTTCAACCGATTTGCAGAGATCAATTATTCTTTGGAGCTGTTCCAAGCCTAGCCTCTTTGTTTTCCGTTTTGATTGCAAGCTACTTTACCTCTTTGATTATTGATGTTCCCTCAACGTTTTGAACAGTTATCACGTGAACGTTTTCTGGAAAAACTATTGACCTTGGCGTTATTACTAGGTACTGAACTCCGAGGTTTTTGACGGCTTCGACGAGTATGTTGGCTATTAATTCGCGGTTTTTCTCATCCATGTGTATGTCATATTCGTCTACTGCTCTAAATGGTGAACGGACATGTTGCTGTAAAGCCAGCAAAAAGGCCATTATCGCGGTGCTTCTTTCACCGCCAGACTGTGTGTAGGCATTTAATGGAACTGGCTTAGCGCCTCTAAAACCTACAAAAATTTCTATTCCTGCCGCTTCGATGTCGTTTCCGTTTATAAGCTTAACATAGCCTGTCGCCTGAGTTCCTTCCAGTATTGCTTGATATTGCATGTTGACTCTGTCAAGGAGTTTCTCTATGACAGTTCGCCAAGCCTCCATTCTGGTTTCAACTTCTTTCATTGCTTTTTCCCTATTTTCGGCGACGAGTCTGGCTTTCTCCTTAAGTTCTAGGTAAAGCCTAGAATATCTCTCATACATCTTTTCGATGTCTTCTGAAACGTCCGCTAAAGCGGCTAAGTGTCCATCAGTTACTCTTATTTCATCAATTATTTCCTCTATGGTCTTTGTTGGAACTATCCTCGGCCCTTGAATCTCAGCTTTTTCAGTTAGTTCCTTTAGTTCAGCCTCTGCGGTTTTTAGTTCATTTTTCAACTTTTTAATTCTGCCATCTAAATCTTCCTTTCTATAGCTGAGAATTGCCAGCTTAATCTTTAAATCAACAGTTAAATCTGTTTCTTTCTCGATTTCTCCATATAAGCTCTCAATTTTAGCTTGTAACTCAGAGATTCTTTGACTGATTTTACCATATTGCTCTTTTGAAGAGTCTATAGTTTTCTCCGCGTTCTCGCGTTCCAAATTTAAATGTTGAATAAGCATGTTCTCTAGGTTTTTGTATGCCCTTTTAATCTCTGTGAGTTGTATGGCTAATTCTTTAATTCTTGGGTTTTCGTTTGCTATTTCCATTATTTGACTTTCTAAACTTTCTATTTGAGTTAGGGAGCTTCTTATTTCGTTTTGGCTCATGTCTACTATTGATTGCCATTCCTCTAAGTTTCGGCTGCTTAAAGCTAGATTTAGTTCATGCTTGGCTTTTTCCCTTTCAAGAAGCAGCCTTTCCTCAAGGAGGTCTTTCCATTCATTCTTTAAGTCTTGAAGTTTCTTTTGAGTGGTGCTTAGTTTGTTTTTTGCAAGTTTAGCTTCGTTTTCAATTCTTTTTATTTCTTCTTCAATTTCATTTATTCTAGACTTTAATTCTTCGACTTTCGCTTCTTTCTCGTTTACTTTTGCCCATGCAAGCTCCCTTTCGAGGAAACGTCTTTTCATTTGAAGCTGCTTTTTCTGCTGGTAACGGTCGTATTGTTCTCTCCAATAGCTTAAAGTTTGCTCAGCTGATTCAAGAAGCTTCCTAACAGACTCTTCTTGACTTAAAATTCTGCCCAACTTCTTCTGAGCAGCCAAAACATTTCTCCTATAAGGCTCTAAACCCACAGCAGCCTCAACCATCTTAAGCTTTTCCTGAGGAGAAAGAACAGCGAACTGCTCAACCATGTTCTGATGCATAATTAAAAGCATATTATCCGGATCCACGCCTAAACGGCCAAGCAGCCGCTGAACCTCATGTTTTGTGGCGGCTCTATTTTCAAGCTCAAACCAATATTTGCCGTCACGCCTCAAAACACGAGTAAGATAAATCTCGTCCTTATTAAAGCGTGAAACCGGCCTCTTCCCTCCCCTACGGGAATTATCAAGAACAAGCGTAATTCTGGCTTGGTCCTTTCCCCACCTAATTAAATCACTCAGCTTTCTAGAACGCTCAGTATAAGATTGGCCTAAAGCCACGGATATTCCAATCAAGATAGAGGATTTTCCAGCTCCATTCGGGCCGCAAATAACATTAACTCCAGGTTTAAAGGGTATTCTAGCATA
>CAYXFE010000126.1:742-3308 GCA_964464195.1 uncultured Candidatus Bathyarchaeia archaeon | reverse complement strand
TTTAATGAGGAGACAGAATAGCCAATTTTTCGTTTTATTTGTAAGTGTCCAAAGAAGTGTCTTCGAACCTGTTTTATGAAGTCCATAATGTTTTCGGGTCCCTTATTAAGCACAATAGCGTCATTGACGTGTATTGCTTTCATTTTTCTTTTTTGGACGATAGCCTCAATATAAGCTTCGTCGGCCACTATATCCTTTGGGAGGCTGGATACGATGTCTTTTCGGAAAGCTATGGCTTCTCCATGTCTAGCCAATAAATTATGTAATTTCCAGTGCATGTTTGCTATAAAACCGATCAAATTGTTATTCAAGTTTACCGGAATTGGATTAACGCTAGTTAATCCAACCTCTCTATCTTTAAAAGGGTTAATTAAGTTTTTAATTGCGTTTTCTGTAAAGATGATATCGCCGCTCGAAATTATTACCACTTTATTTTTAGCTTCTCTTAGAAATTCGTTTATTGCTGATGCTTTTCCTTCCCTTCTCTTTTGATTTAAAAGTTTAATTTTTTGATATTTCTTGGCATAATTGATTACTATATCGTTTGTTTTATCTGTTGAACCTGATGAAACAACAATTATTCTATCAATCACGACTTCGCTTAAATTTTGTTTCAGAATGCTATCTAACAATTTTGCTATGTTTTTCTCTTCATTATGAACTATTATGCCTAGGTCAATCCGCAAATTGAACTTGCCTCAACACGCCTAACTCTAAGACGGCAAACGTCCCAAAAGATTTCTAGAACATCAGAAAAAACTATTTTTGACCCATCCAAGTATTGCCATTGTAATGGCACCTCTTTTATTCTATATCCCTTTTTGATTGCTGCATAAAGTAGGTAGATGTCAAATGAGTAGCCATTAACATCAAGATAGGGGATACATTGCTCAATAACCTTTCTTTTAAATACTTTAGCGCCGCATTGGGTATCATTAAGATTTAGTCTCAGCAAACCTTTAACAAGGGCATTAAGCCCCCTACTCAGTATTATGCGAAAAATAGGAGGCTTTCTCATCAATCTTGCCCCTTTTATCCACCTCGAACCTATGGCGCCGTCGCATTGTCCGCTTGCAACAAGTTTAACAAGTTTCATAATTTCATGCGGTCTTACCGAACCGTCAGCGTCCACAAAACCTACAATTTCGCCGCTTGCAGCGGCAAATCCCCTCAGCAGGGCACCTCCTTTTCCTAAACGCTTTGAAAACCTTAAATACTTAATTATGCCATCGTATCTCCTTTTGTATTCCTTAACTATGTCTAAAGTCCCATCAAAACCATCTATTACAACAATAAGCTCTGCATTAACATTCTGCTCTCTAAAATAATTGCAATAGTGGCTAAGAGTAAGTTCTATTCTTTTTTCTTCATTGTAGGCGGGAATAACTATTGATAACCATGATTTTGATTGCATACAGTCTTCGCCTTGATTTTATTAATCTTCAGCCTATAGTATACATATAATTTTTGGCTCGTTCTGTTACTTTCAAAAGATTTTACGTAAAATGATCATAGAGAATAACTTTCACAGATCATAAAAACAGATTCTCGACTCAAATACCGCCGTAAAGGATCTTCTAGGCCTTTTAAAACGTTTTAAGGACCGCTTGATTTTGCTGTACATCAGATGTTTCCAAAAAAATGGTGCAAAGCCTTCCCCGTGGCAGTGATAAACGTTAAACTTTGGATCTACAGTTATTTTGTAATTTCTTGCGATCATTTCTAAACCCCAGTCATAATCTTCCCCACCGTACCTTTTTGATTCAGGAATAATTTTTGGTAGATTTTCGTCAAAGGGATACTTCTTCCACAAAGATTTCCTTAGTATACAGTTTATGGTTGAGAAGTAAAATTCTCTTTTAAGGATGTTCATTCCTTTTCTTTCCAGAACCCATATGAAATGTTGAAGTTTTTCCCATAAGGAGGCATTTGACAAGGGTAAAAAGTATCCACTTACCCCAGCGACCTTAGGATTCTCAAAGTGAGTGAGGCCATTTTCAAGCCATCGGCGTGAAATTGGAAGTGAATGTCCATTAGTTATGCAAACAAATTCGTTATCGGCAAAATATACGCCCAGATTTGTAGAATAGGCATGTGAAAAAAGTTCATCTGGTAAAGCAACGAGTCTTATAGTCGTTTCGTTTGTAAATAGCTTTTTCTTGGCTTTCAAAAGAAATGATTTCATATCCCTTAAACTTCTTTCACATGAATAATTATCAACGATAACTATTTGTTTGGGTTTAATTGTTTGAGCGGCTAACATGCTTAAAAGTTTAAACAGTTTATCTTCTATATCGCGAGTTCTAATGACTACTGAAACCTCATACAATTTTCATGCAATCCAACTATTATTGTTCACTTAAATTAAGTTAACGACTCGTTATATCTTAAAACATTGGATTAAAATCATGAAAGTTGAGGATAGTTTTCATTGGTTCCATTTGCTGGTAATGAATTCAATTTGTGGATAAAATGACATTTACTAATTGTCTTCTGCATTATTTACGACTTTTATTTTGATGATGATGATGATGATGGTTGTTCATAGAATTTATAAAAATAGAGC
>CAYXFE010000126.1:0-732 GCA_964464195.1 uncultured Candidatus Bathyarchaeia archaeon | reverse complement strand
CCAACTATTATTGTTCACTTAAATTAAGTTAACGACTCGTTTATATCTTAATAAAAACCTTAAAAATTGGATTAGATACGAAAGTTAAGGATGGGTTTTCATTCAAATTTTAAGCATTTAACTTTGCTTATCTTCTGCATTATTTACGACTCTTATTTTGATGATGGTTGTTCATAGAATTTATAAAAATAGAGCAAACAAGTGCTTGATAAAGTTGGATATACGTAAACAATCACACCTTTTATGTTTGATTTGATTTTGACTTCAACTTTGTCAGTTATGGTCTGCCCTCCGAGAAGATGGTATTCCTTATAAGCCGGTGGGGAATCTTTTGTTGAGTATATCACTCCTGAACGTATGATTTGCGCTATATCTCTAGCTGAAAGTTCAGGGCCATTGAGTATGTAGCTTCCAAGAACAAAAAATCCAAATAGAATTATTTTTCCTTTTCCAATAGGGATAATTGAAACCGAACTTCTCGGAGGATTTCCTCCTATCATTCCGATGGCTAGGCCATTTTCTGACAGTGAATCATTGAGCGCTCCATAATTAATCAAATTATAGTTTATATCTAGTACTTCACCAATATAGGATGATTTTTCAGCAGTTTCTAGGATGTTCTCGTATGGTTTTATTTCAATAATTTCTTCGAGGCCAAACACTTCAACACCGCTCTTATTTAAATGTTGCGACTTTGCCCAGAAGCGTGGAGTTTCAGTTTGTCCCTTATAC
>CAYXFE010000125.1:0-3329 GCA_964464195.1 uncultured Candidatus Bathyarchaeia archaeon | reverse complement strand
CCAGCCTTTTTCGCCTCTTCGAGAAATTTTACATGTCCGAGATGTAATAGGTCGAATGTGCCTGAGGCAAGCACAACCTTCCCCTTCTTTGTCTCACTCATTCTGGAAACCGCCGTCAACTACTCTTCCTAAGTCTAGTCTGCTACAGCATTGAACTAGACATTTGCCATTCAAATCTGTTTCTGCATATAATAAAGTATTTACCTCAATTTGGTTATAGGCGATAAAGGTTTGAGTCATGACTCAAAAGCTTAAGCAAAGAGTTGAAAGCTACATAGCGAAAACAAGAAGGGTTCTTGAAGAGATAAGGCTGAAGAAACCATATCAGCCATTAAGCAACAATTTAATCAATGAATTTATGGATCATGTTAGGCGATATGTTGAAGATGCCGAATTCTATCTTGAAAAGGAGGATTTAGAAACTGCCTTGGCATCCATAAGCTATTGTGAAGGCTTGCTTGACGCATTAAAGCTGCTGGGCATAGCGGAGTTCGATTGGCCCTAAACTATAGGCTCAATAACTCCTTAACGATATCCCCAAGCTGCTTTATACTTGGAATAATGTAAGCGTTCCAGCCTGAAAGCCTAACCGCACTTTTTATGTTTCTATCAATTAGCACAGCGCCCATACGTGCAGTTATAGCACCAGCAAAATCTTCGAATAGGCTGTCGCCGACATGCAACGCTTCTTCAGGCTGGACATTAGACTCTGAAAGGGCCTTACGGAAGATTTCGGGCTTAGGCTTCAGAATCCCAACTTCATCAGCGTAGAATTGGCAATCAATAAATTCTGATAAACCAGCTTTTTCCAGCAGAACCCTGTTAACCTTTCCCGGCCAGAAAACTACATTTCCTACAACAATGATTTTGAGGCCGAAACTCTTAATGCTGCTAACGGCTTCTTTTGCCCCCTCTATCAGATATTGTTCTGCCGGATGTTTTTCTGCGGCATTAAAAATTGCCATGGTTATAGCCTTTGAATCTACATTAAGAAACTTGGCTATTGCATTAAGCGTCATGGAAACTATCCTTTTGTCATCGAATCCGCCGGCTCTTCTAATCTCCCTAATCCTCTTGTAGCCTTCGATAAGCCCTTTCTCTAAAAACGCCGAGTCTTTGTTTGTTATTTTGGCTAGTTCGGACGCCACACTTTGATAAAAAGCTCTTATTGAAAGAAGTGTGTCCCAAACGTCAAAGCTGACAAGCTTTAATCTGCCCATGGCTAGTTTCTCTCAGCTGATGCATCTATTCAATTTCTTCCTTTAAGCTTTCTTCTGTAGCTCCAGCAAGGAATTTTAAGGCTTCTGCCTCCATGAAATGAAGCTTTCCGGGAAAAATCAATGTATGCGGAGGCCCGCCAAAATCGTATTTTTCAATCTCCTTTAGGGTTCCAGCCTTTACCACGCAGTCTTCAGCGCCTGCTCTTGCGATTCCTACAGCCAACGTTTCATCAGAAATAAGTTTTCTTCTAATTTTATCTTCAAGTTTTCGCAGAACATCTATTGCCTGATTAATTGTCATAAACATTTTCCTCTCAGCTTTAACGTCCAGTAAGCATAGTGTGTGGAGGCCAAGCTGCTTATTTTGCCATATCACATGATAGGGTGTTTCAAGCAAATAATTGCCTTCCGGAAACGGTATAGTCACTGTTTTTCCAAACTTGTAGTTGTGGAGTCCGCTTAGGCCTATGGCTGCGGAAATTATGGATGCTCCATGCACAATTCTAGTTTTTATCCCCATCTTTTCCGCTTGAATTCGCAAAGCTATATGCGTAGTTGCAATCAGTGGGTCGCCTGGAACAAGCAGGACGGTTTTCCCCTTCATGGCAGCCTTTAAGACTTTCTCTCCATTTTCTTCTTCGAGTTCCCTTCTGGAAACAGCCTTCAGCTTCTTTCCACAAAATCTCTCTAACTTTTCAATTGAGAGATTGGGCATCAGACTCGTATAGGTTTCGATGAAAACTTGATTAGCCGTTTTTATTTCTTCTAATCCTCGTAGGCTAATGTCCTTTTCGTCAGAAAGCCCTAAACCTACAAAAACCAGTTCGCTCAATGCTTCCATCCCTATTTTAGTTTGAATGAAGAGATTTAAAGGTTAAACTAGCTTAATGCGATGGGCAGGATTGACCTAGCGTGCCCTAGACCTTACTCTAGGTTCCAGCAGTGTCCAAAGCCACTCTACAAATTCCCTCAAATTTTTAGTTTGAATATAGACTTCTCCAGGTCCGTTTATTTTTGTCACTAGGCCTTCTCCGCCGAGCAAGGTTTCCTTTAATCCGCCAAACTTTGTCACTTTATAGTCGCATGTGTCGCTGAAGGCAACTAAGTGGAAGTTGTCAACTATTAAAGATTCTCCGGCGTCTAACACATGCTTGTCTATGGCGCCAAATGTATTGATGAAAAGTTTTCCTTCGCCCTTCGCCCTTATCATGAACAATCCTTGGCCGAATAGTCCCTTTGTGAATCCTTCCCATTTAACGTCTAAATCTATGTTTTCCGTTGAGGCTACATAGGACGCCTTCTGAATTATGTAGCCCTTTCCGGGCTTTACATCTAAAACTTCAATGTCGCCTACTGGCGCTGAGACAAAGGCTACTTCTCCAGGTCCATTCACGGCTGTGTACTCATTAACCCAAAATGATTGGCGGCCCAGAAGCTTTAGCCCTATGCTTCCGAGAATGCTTTTCTCCCTTCTCCGCGTATGAACTTCAATGTTTGGACTCATATAGGTCATGGAACCTGACTCGGCAATTATCTTCTCGCCTGGCTCAAGCCTTACAACAAGAAGGGAATAGGACGGCTTATACTTGATTTCATACTTCAAACTTTTACTCTCCAAACTATTCCTAATAGGTATTGGCTAAATCTGCTTTTAAGGGTATGCGCACACTTTTATATTTGGCATGCTAAAACTTTACTCTGGAAGGAAAACCTTTGCTAATTGAAATTCTAGGATTGATAGGCTTAATCCTACTTGGCTTACTAATACTCTTAGTTATCAAACTGCTTTTCATGTTTATCCCAGCAGCCATTGTAGCACTTATAGTCTGGCTCTTAACTGGAAGCACATGGCTGGCTGGAATAGCATTCCTAATAGTAGCCGCCTTATCGGTACTGAAAATTCTCTAAAAGTAAACTTATTATTGTTGTCCTTTTAATGTTGATATTGCATAGGGCCCGTAGCTTAGCAAGGTAGAGCGGCGGACTAACCGCCAAGCGGGGTTAGGTTGAGGCTCTTAACCCGCAGGTCCGGGGTTCAATTCCCCGCGGGCCCGCCAATTACGAACAAAATACTTCACATGACTATTTTGCTTTAAATGTGAATTTTAA
>CAYXFE010000124.1:0-3377 GCA_964464195.1 uncultured Candidatus Bathyarchaeia archaeon | reverse complement strand
GCGAAGGCTTGATAAAGCAGCCTCCACCGGAGGAGGAAGTCCTAAAGTCGGCTGGACCCTAAACTTCCACCTTTTTTGGGATTATGCTTAAACTTTTTAGGATTCATTCCTTATTTTAACTTAAGCAAGAAGTCTATAGATGAAGAGGAATATCAACATGTTTGACAAGAATGAAATTAAGAAAATAGCTGAGGAAAGAAAACGATGGGAATCAACCACCGTTCCAAAATGGATTGAGACAAAACCTGAAAGACAAAAGGAATTCTATACGATTTCTGGAATTCCAGTTAAGCGTGTTTACACGCCGGAAGATATCAAAGATATGGATTACATGAGAGACTTAGGCTTCCCAGGCGAATATCCATTTACGCGTGGAATTCACGCCACCATGTATCGTGGAAGAATATGGACTATGCGTCAATTTTCCGGCTTCGGTACGGCTGAGCAGACAAATCAGCGCTTCAAATATCTCCTAAAGGAGGGTGAAACAGGCTTAAGCATAGCCTTCGACTATCCAACAATAATGGGTTATGATTCTGACCATCCAATGGCTAGAGGGGAAGTTGGAAGATGCGGCGTAGCTGTTTCTTCGCTGAAGGATATGGAAATACTGCTTGACGGAATTCCTCTCGATAAGGTTACAACTTCAATGACTATAAATGGGCCGACAGCTATGATTTTGGCAATGTACATCGCTGTTGGCGACAAACAAGGGGTTCCAAGAGAAAAACTTGGCGGAACCGTCCAAAACGACATGCTAAAGGAATTTATCGCCCAGAAACTTGTGATATTTCCGCCTAGGCCGTCTGTAAAGCTTGTATGTGACGTGATTGAGTTCTGCGCGAAGTATATGCCTAAATGGAATCCTATAAGTATAAGCGGCTATCACATTCGCGAGGCTGGCGCAGACGCCGTGCAAGAACTAGCCTTCACAATTGCCGATGGAATAACTTATGTCGAAGAGATGCTGAAAAGAGGCTTAAAAGTAGACGATTTCGCGCCTAGACTCTCCTTCTTCTTCGCCTCCCACAACAACTTCTTCGAGGAAATCGCCAAGTTCCGCGCTGCACGCCGAATGTGGGCGAAAATAATGAAGGAACGTTTTGGCGCGAAAAATCCACGTTCAATGTGGATGCGTATGCACGTGCAAACAAGCGGATGTACGCTTACGGCTCAGCAACCATTAAACAACATTGTGCGCGTTACCCTTCAGGCTTTGGCGGCTGTATTAGGCGGAACTCAATCGTTGCATACAAACTCTTTTGACGAGGCGCTTTGTCTCCCATCCGAGCTGGCGGTTCGCGTAGCATTAAGAACCCAGCAAATTATTGCTTATGAAAGTGGAGTAGCCGACGTTATAGACCCGCTTGGCGGCTCCTACTACGTTGAGTGGCTTACCAACGAGATGGAAGAGCGAGCTTGGGAATACATTCATAAAATTGAGGATATGGGCGGAGTAATAGAAGCCATAGAGAAGGGCTGGCTACAGCAGGAAATAGCCAACAGCGCCTACAAGTATCAACGGGAAGTTGACACTAAAAAACGAATAATTGTTGGAGTAAACGAGTATACAACTGAAGAGCACGAGGAAGTTCCACTGTTAAAGATAGACCCTAAAGTTGAAGAAGAACAAATTGCGAGACTTCAAAAGCTTAGAAGAGAAAGAGACAACAAAAAGGTTAAGGAGATACTTGAGAAGCTGCGAGTAGAAGCTGAGAAAGGCGTAAATTTGATGCCAACAATAATTGAGGCAGTAAAGGCATACGCAACCCTAGGAGAAATATGCGACGTGCTCCGCGAAGTATACGGAGTATATAAGGAAATGATAATAATCTAGGTGATGGGGGATGACTGAAAGGAAAATACGCGTATTAATAGCAAAACCCGGCCTAGACAGCCACGACAGAGGAGCAAAAGTAGTTGCGAGAGCCTTACGCGACGCCGGAATGGAAGTAATCTATACTGGTTTAAGGCAGACGCCGGAACAAATAGTTGAAACAGCCATCCAAGAAGACGTAGACGTAATAGGCCTAAGCATTCTATCCGGCGCGCATATGGCTTTATTCCCAAGAATAATGCAGCTTCTGAAGGAAAAGGGCGTAAAAGACGTAATGGTCTTCGCAGGCGGAATAATCCCCGATGAGGATGTTCCAAAACTAAAGGCTATAGGAATAAAGGAAATATTCGGCCCCGGAACCCCAACGGATGTTATAGTTAAGTTTGTTAAGGAAAATGCGCCGAAAAGGGCATAAAGTGGAAAAGCTTGACAGAAATTGAAAAGCTAGTTCAAGGAATACTCGCTGGAGATAAAAGAAGCATAGCGAGAGCAATAACCATAATAGAAAACAATGGCCAAAAAGCCCAAAAAATAATCTCAGCCATATATCCACATACTGGAAAAGCTTATGTCATAGGAATAACTGGGCCAGCAGGCTCAGGAAAAAGTACACTTATCGAAAAAATTGTTAAAAAACTGAGGGAAAACGGAAAGTCGGTTGGAATAGTTGCCGTCGACCCCACAAGCCCATTCACTGGAGGAGCTTTCCTCGGCGACAGAATAAGAATGCAGAACCTAAGCCTAGACGAGGGCGTTTTTATAAGGAGTATGGCAAGTAGAAACAGTCTAGGCGGACTGGCAAAAGCAACAAAAGACGCAATAAAAGTGTTAGACGCAGCCGGAAAAGACTACATAATCGTCGAAACAGTAGGTGCAGGCCAACTTGAAGTTGACATAGTAAAAGTCGCCTACACAGTAATTGTTGTACTCGCACCGGGCTTCGGCGACGAAATACAAGCAATAAAGGCTGGATTAATGGAAATAGGCGACATATTTGTCATTAATAAGGCTGACAGAGAAAACGCCGACAGAGCAGTAATAGACTTACTTTCCGCCCTAGAACTAAACACGGAGAAAAAATGGAAGCCTCAAGTGATAAAAACCATAGCTTTAACCGGAGAAGGAGTAGACGAATTACTAAAGGCTATTGAAGAACATAGAAAATATCTCGAAGCAGGAGAACTCGAAAGGAAAAGGAGAAAAAGAGTAGAAGCCGAACTTCTGGAAGCAATAAGCCAGCGGCTCGCAGACACAATTATAGCCGAGCTAAAAACAGAGAAAACGCTAGAACCACTTATTGAAAAGATCATGAATAGGGAAAGCGATCCATACACAATCGCGGATATACTCTTAAAAAAGAAAATAAAACTGGAAAAGGAAAAGAAATGACAGATCCGAAGCTTAAAAAGGGACTTGTTCAAGTTTATACTGGAGACGGAAAAGGTAAAACGTCTGCTGCCTTCGGATTAGCCCTAAGAGCCATCGGAAGAGGCCTAAAAGTATACATAATCCAATTTATCAAAGGCGGATTCGATTACGG
>CAYXFE010000123.1:0-3386 GCA_964464195.1 uncultured Candidatus Bathyarchaeia archaeon | reverse complement strand
GGTCTAGCTTTTCTCTGCTGCTTACTGCTCGCCTACATTGAAAATACAATCTTCTTCAACACTTTGGAGAAAGTATTCACTAACCCCTTTCTTTCAGTAGGAATGGTGTTCATCCACAACGTCCTAGTCATATCGCTCATACTTATCGGAATGAGCCTCTATGTCCAAATTGTCCTAAATTTTCTTCCAAAACGCGAAATCGAACAAGTCATAATTAATCATCCGAGAATTTTCGCCCTAATATTCACTGGCGTAATATTACTAATCAGCATATTAAGAACTTGCATGCTAATTTATGGCGCGATAGAAATTCAGAGATTAGGCCTAATCATGCTGCTAAGCAGCCCAAACGGCATAATAGAGGCTTACGGAATCTATCTTACAATAAAGGAGACATTAAACAGAACAATTACGGCGAAAACTCTAGCCCTAATTTATGGACTATTCTTCATAGCGGCATTAATAGAAGTAGGCTTCACCCAACTGTTAATCAACATAATTCAAGTTTAAGCAATAAGCAACCTTTTCTTCACTATTAAAAGGCTTAAAGCAGAAGCAAATTTGGAAAATACTAGAAATTTACAATTCTTTGATTATTTCGTCAACCGTCTTTATCTCGGCTCCGTACACGTCTTGCAGATACTTTAAGCCTTCGATATGATCTTTTTCGGTGAAGGATTCCACCCCATCTTTAGCAATTACTATCTTATATCCTCTGAAGAATGCGTCGGCGGCCGTATGCCTAACACAAATATGCGTGTGCAACCCGCCGAGAATAACTGTTTCAACTCCTAAACTGCGAAGAAGAGGATCTAGGCCTGTCTCGAAGAAGCCGCTGTAAGTTCTTTTCTCTACGATATAATCCTTCTCTGTTGGTTTTAGCTCTGGAATAACTTGGGCGCCCGGCGTGCCTTTAATGGCGTGAGCGCCCCATCTTCGGGTAACTTCGAAGTCCTGCGGATAATGCGCGTCATTAGCATAAATCACTGGAACCCCCTTATTTCTTGCGGCTTCTATTAATTTTTTAAGGTTAGGGATTATCTTCTCTGCTCTTTCACATTTTAGGTCGCCAGTGACAAAGTCATTCAGCATATCAATTATTATGACGGCTTTTTTCGGCATCAAATTCGCCCCTATATATCAAGTAGGCTGGAAAGATAAAACAATTATTCTTTTAAGAGTGAAGAAGAGATAAAACTTTAAGCCTTGAATCCTTCTAAAGTTAGCACAAAGCTGTAGAGGAGCAAAACATGCGAATCTTTCACATAGCATCCGATGAAGAGATAAAGAAGGGTGAAACAACCGACATATACTTCGTGAGAACAAAGCAGATTCTCGAAGCTAAGGGCTTAGACAAAATCCACGTTGTCGCTGAAATAACTCCGGGAGAGCTTCCCGGCGGCTTGCCATGGGGCATACTATGCGGAATAGAGGAAATGGCCAAACTCCTAGAGGGATTGCCAATAAACGTTTACGCCATGCCTGAAGGAAGCATATTTCATTATAAGGACTATTATGGCGTAAGAGAGCCAGTAGTAAGAGTTGAGGGCCCCTACGGAGAATTCTGCATATATGAAACGCCGATGCTTGGAATTCTATGTCAATCATCTGGAATAGCAACTAGAGCCGCGAGGGTGAAGAAGGCGGCCGGAGAAAAGCCAGTAATATCATTCGGAATAAGAAGGATGCATCCGGCGCTTTCCCCATTAATAGATCGAGCCGCATACATAGGCGGATTTGACGGAGTCTCAAGCCTAACAGGCGCGAAGGCTGCTGGAACAAAGCCTGTTGGAACCATGCCCCACGCCCTAATAGTCGTCTTTGGAAATCAAGTGGAAGCCTGGAAGGCCTTCGATGAGATAATGCCGGAGGACGTGCCGAGAATAGCTCTAGTTGACACGTACTATGATGAGAAGACGGAGGCGATAATGGCTGCTGAAGCGTTAAAGGATAGGCTTTACGGGGTTAGGCTTGACACGCCAGGTTCACGAAAAGGAGATTTTGCAGAAATAATAAGGGAGGTAAGGTGGGAACTCGACATTCGGGGATATAAAAATGTGAAAATCTTCGTTTCAGGAGGCTTAAACGAGAAGAAAATACGTGTTCTTAGCGAAGCTGGGGCGGACGCCTTCGGCGTGGGAACCTACGTTAGCAATGCGCCTACCATAGATTTCGCAATGGACATAGTGGAAATAGACGGGAAAATATGCGCGAAAAGAGGAAAGCTTGGCGGAAAAAAGGAGGTTTGGAGATGCCCAGAATGCCTAACCGACATAGTTCTGCCAGTTGGCTCTCAAGAGCCAAAATGTCCAAAATGCGGAGGAGAAACTGAACAAATGCTTAAGCCTTTAATAGAAAACGGAAAAATAGTGGCTAGACTTCCGAAACCAGAAGAGATAAGGAGGTATGTTCTAAAACAGCTTGAAAAAGTGGAAATGCCATTAGATTAGCTTTTGATCTTTCTCCCGACAAGTATGCCTAATCCAAAAGTGATCGACAAAGCGGAAAACCATTCATGATGAAGCGCGTCATCCCACTCCCAAATCTTCCCATAAAAAATCAGCTGATGCAGCATTACTGCTACCCCCAGCAGAATAAAGACCAAAGCGTAAGCCTCATCCTTCGACATGGTCGCTTCCTAAACCAAAATTCCATCAAACATTTTTAACACTTTCCAAACTTATGAAGAATAGAAGCGTGAAAGCATGCAAGACAAAAGAAGCAAAAAAATAGTTATAGTTGCCCACTGCATTCTAAACCAGAACTCGCGAGTTCAAGGACTAGCAAACTTTCCCGGAACAATAAAGCCCATAGTCGAAACCCTACTAGAATACGAAGTTGGAATCGTTCAAATGCCATGTCCAGAACTCCTCTATGCAGGATATAAACGATGGGCGCAAACAAAAGAGCAATACGACACGCCAAGCTATAGGAGGTTCTGCCGAAAAATAGCAAAACAAATTGGAAGTCAAATATATGAATACGCGAAAAATGGAGTTGAAATAGCTGCCATACTTGGCATTGAAGGAAGCCCCACATGCGCAGTAACCAAAACAACCAAAGGCTATACAGGCGGAGACCCAGCAGAAAGCCGAAAACAAAAAAGGGAAAAAATAAGGGAAAAAGGAATACTCATCGAAGAACTAGAGAAAATCCTAACAAAAATGAAAATAAAAACGAGACTGATAGGAATAAATAATAGGGCGCCGGAAAAAGCAACTGCAGAAATAAGGGAAATACTGGCAACAGCTAAATGGTAAAGTTTAATTTTCAATCTTCAAACTAAACTTGATGAGCAGCGGGGGTCGCCAAGCCAGGCCAACGGCGCAGCCCTGAGGCGGCTGTCCCGTAGGGGTTCGTGGGTTCAAATCCCACCCCCCGCACCA
>CAYXFE010000122.1:0-3438 GCA_964464195.1 uncultured Candidatus Bathyarchaeia archaeon | reverse complement strand
TTTTCTATCTGGCTTTCATATACAGTGTAGAATCCTGGAGGCCATCCAAACCATATTAGAATCCCTCCGGCATCAAGCCAAGGCTTCACTAAATCTTTGTCACGTGAAAACACATTGGCGGGAAAGGCTCCTGAAGCAACTATGACTATGGCCCTCTTCTTTTCATCCAGTAAACTTTCCAGCTGCTTTGCAGTGATAAGTTGCACATCTTTTTTAAAGCCTCTTAGGGACAGCTCCCTTCTTAAATTGCTCCGAAGCATATGAATTCTTTCCCAACTTGTCCCTAGAGCGGGATAGTTGGGATCATAGAAAACATAAATTGATAGGTTGCTCGGTTTTTCGGTTACAGGCATTAATACTACTTTGATGTCTAGGGGCATATTTGTATACAGCGAAAATTTAACCGTGAAGGATTCATTTTCGAATTCGGGATCATATACAGAAAACCTTACGTCTGCATAAACAACCAGTGAAAAATGCCAAGCTATCTGTGAGCCTAAAACATAGATTATCATGAGGATTATTAAATGTCTCCAGTTAAGGCTTGCCATCTTTACCAATTTTAGACAACTCCTTTATGACTAAATAAAGTGTTATTAGATGCCCTAAAAACGCAAAGGCGCCAAAAATGGTGCATAAGTCTTCGCGTAAGTAAAGAGAGAAAACTCCGGGTCTTGATGCATAGCTAACAATGGACGTATTTAACTGCTCAACAGTGCATAGTGAAGTAAATAGTGCTAGTGGATACATGAAAGCATATGGACTTTGAATGGAGAAGAAAAACGCGGATGCAGCTAAAGAGAAAATTGTAAATGGATAAAGAAATGACTTCTTCTTTGCGTAGATTACTATCAAAGTCGGAATTATCCACATGAGGTATTGCGGCTGAACAGTTAACGGAAGGACAAAATATAATATTTCAAACGAGAGAATTGAAAAAAGCAAAGTTATGTAAGGAAAGTCATGGGATTTCTTAAAAATTTTATGATAAAAAAGAACGGGAATAAGGCTTAGTAGTGGATACAAATAAAAAACTTCCATCAAGATATGAATGTTTGAATTAATACCGTACCTTAAATTTCGGTTTGCAGCAAAAAACCATTGATTTAACCCTCCTTTAATTGAGACTTCATTTAAGGTTACTGTATTAACCATGTTATAGTAATTGATGCACCAAGGCAAGCAAATTATAGCAGGAATTATGCATCCTGCCAGAAATTTAAATGTAATCAGAAAAGCTTCCTTCAGAGAACTTTTCGCGTGCTTCATGAAGATCATCCCCAAAATCGGTATAGCTACCAGAAATGGGGAAAGTTTGGTCAAGCCGCCAAGCCCGAAACTAATTCCCGAAAAAAGGTATTTTCTATCTATTAAAAAGTAGAGGCCTAGTAGGATGAAGAAAGCTACTATTACATCGAATGCCCCGTGCATATAGGAAGTTATTAAAACAAAAGGGTTTAAAAACCATAAAATGAATGCTTTTTTAGCTTTTGATGAATTAAGGGTCAATTTTTTTGTGAATTGATAGATTAGAATTCCTAAAAGCAAGTCAAAGACAAAAAGAGGGATTTTCCAGAATATAAGAAAGATTGGATCGCCATAAATAGAGGTAATGAGCTCCGTGACCCCTGCAGCTTCAAAGGTTTCAGGGAAAACATCGAATCTCAGTTCTATCCCCATTTGAGAGATTAGCGATAGTAAGGGACAAAATATAACATAGATAAGTGGGGGGTACATCGAGACAAATACGGAATAGGGGTCATGATGATTCAGGACATAGAATATACTGTAATATTGCGCTACTATGTCGTGAGGCCATATGAAGAAAGGCATTAAGGCTAACCTTAAAATAATTCCAATTAGAAGCGGGACAAAAAGCTCATGTCTTACTAACTTTGAAAAAATGTGCCTCATTCTCATACATGCTTTATGTTCTAGATGATTGGCTGCCTGGTTCGAAGGCATTTGCTTTATCATAGACTAACCTTGCCTCTTTAAATTTATTTGATTTTCCTTCATTATCTCTACATTTAGAACGAGATTTAAATGCTGAAAACTGATTTAGTTGAAATCTTAGGTTACATTTAACTTCTTTGCGTATTCTATATAGCCGAGAAACGAGGAATTGAATGAAGCCAAAGCTGTCTCTTCGAATCGATTTCTATGCGTCGATGTAGTGAGCATACGTATTGAAACATTGAAGTGATGTTCAAGATTAGCCTTTGTTATAAATGATACGAAGTGTGTGATTTCATTTAGCGTAAGCTTTGACTTTCCCAATTTTCTGTTTGTGAAAGTTATTGGAATTTCAGCGGCGAGGAATCCGTTCTTTACTGCTTGTCTTACTGTTTCGATTTGTATTTCATATGTTTGGCTATGGAGATTCTTGATTATTCTTTTAAGAAATTTTATTGAGTAGCATCTGAATCCGCTTGTGCAGTCATTTACTTTTATGTTGAGAAGTGTTGCGGCAAGTTTATTTGCTATTTTGCTAATTAGGATGCGTATTGGGCTCCATTTTCTAACTTTTCCGCCTATACAGTAGCGGCTTCCAACAACTAAATCGTAGCCCTTTTTTGCTAGTGAAACTAGTCGGGGAATGTCTTTGGGGTTATGGGAGAAGTCTGCATCCATGGTGATTATGTATTTCGGTTTATTTTTTAGCGAAAGTAGTATTTTGAAGGCATCTGTTATTGCTGTTCCAAGCCCCATTTTGCCGGGTCTTACTACTAGAAGAATGTTTGAGTATTTTTTCTGTAGTTCCTCCACTATTTTGGATGTTCCATCCGGGCTTGAGTCGTCTATAACTAAAATTAACGGGTCTATCTTCAAATTTTGGATTTGCTCAATTAACTTTTTCACGTTCTCGGCTTCGCAGTATGTGGGCAGAATTATTGCGATTTCATGTCTTCTTCTTATTTTTCCTTTAATCCTATAATAGGTAGGGGTAACTATGAATCTTCTCGGAGTGTATAATGTCTGTGTTGGAGTTAACCCTACTTTCATTCTAAGCCACTTAAATTATGAACAGCTTAATATTTGATGTTCTGATAGCTGATATGTCGTATATAACTTTTCTCATTACTGGTTTTTCTTTCTTATTTTATTTCGGTAATATGAAAGTGGATGACGTATTCTTCTGCATAGCTCATCTGGGTTTTGGCATACTCCGTGAGTCTTTAGGGTTTCACATTTTGGTGGTGTGTAGCGGGTTCTCGAGCCTCTTTCGCCAGCTATGTGTTCTACCTGATAGCGGGTTAATCTTTCGTTGAAGTCGGATAGGTTTCTGAACAAGTTTATTATTGATTCTGTAGGCATTCCTATGTTGACTAGGAAGGATGTTAGAGTGAAGCGGCCAATATGGGATAGGTGACGTCCTGAAGACAGCATATCATATAGGGCTTTAATACATGGCGGAAAAGCCTCTATAACCACTTC
>CAYXFE010000121.1:0-3555 GCA_964464195.1 uncultured Candidatus Bathyarchaeia archaeon | reverse complement strand
TAATCTGGATTACCTCGGCTGGGGTAAGCTCCTCCTCTTCAGCCTTGCCCTTCTCTGCCTTCCGGCTCATTTACTGGCTCCTCTTTTTAATTCTTCAACTCTTGAAATTATCTCTTTCACTAGACTGTCAGCTTCTCCCGGCTCTATTATGCATGTGGAGGCTGCTGAAACGTCTATGCCTACCGCTTCACCCATCTTCTTTTTGCTTGGAACATAAACGTATGGAATTTTTCTCTCCTCGCATAGGATTGGTAGATGCGCAACTATTTCCGGAGGGTCAACATCTTCGGCGATTATTACTAGCTTTGCTTGGGCTCTTTCAACAGCCTTGGTTGTTTCGTTTGTTCCCTTTCTAACTTTTCCTGTTTTTGCGGCTATTTGTAGGGCTTCATAGGCCGCATCTGCAACTTCTTTTGGAACTTCAAATTTTACGTAGAATGGCTTTGACATAAGCCTCACCCTATTGCAGAGTTTAATCAACAATCATATTTATGAAGGTTTCGACTCAACGCAAACTTTACGTTTGCACGTGTAGACAAGCAGTTATATTTTCGGTTTAAATTTGGGTAACACAGATATAAATTTTTAGAAACATTTAAATAAGACAAAATTGTCTGCATTTCGTGTTTTGTGAGGGAAATGAAACACTTGCATAGAATCGGCCGTGTACTCCACATAAGTTCTAACAAGAACATAATTGTCAAGGCCGAGGGAAAACCGCCAAAACTTGGCGGAACAGTTGTTGATGAAAACCTAAAGGTTATTGGAGAAGTTTTCGACATAATAGGCCCCGTCTCATCACCATACATTTCCATAAGACCCAAAACCCAAAAACCAGAAGCCCTTGTGAATAAGCCGGTTTATGTAATTGTTCCCTCACATGAAGAAAGGAAGAGGGGAAGAAAAGGTGAAGGAAGAGGAAAAGTTAGATAAGGTTAAATCAGCCGAGGATCAGCTTGATTCTCAAACTGTAGCTGTTCAGCAATGTCCAGAATGCGGAAGCAACAGACTTATGCGAGATTACGAACGTGCAGAAATCGTCTGCATGGATTGTGGCCACGTTATTGCCATGAAAATTGCTGATAGAGGCCCAGAGTGGAGAGCCTTCGACGATGAACAGAGAGCAAAGAGAACAAGGGTTGGGGCGCCAGTAACCCTGTCAATTCACGATAAGGGACTATCAACCATGATAGATTGGCATGACCGCGATGTTTTCGGAAAGAAGCTCTCACCAGACCAGAAAGCCCAAGTTTACCGACTTAGAAAATGGCAAAGAAGAATTCGAGTTTCCGACGCAACTGAGAGAAACCTTGCTTATGCGCTCTCCGAAATATCGAAAATATCCAATGCTCTAAACCTTCCAAAAAACATAGTTGAGACAGCCTCGCTAATCTATCGGAAGGCGGTTAAGGAGCGACTAATTAGGGGGCGCTCAATTCAGGGAGTAACTGCCGCCGCCGTCTATTTGGCGTGTCGCCAATGTAAGCTTGCAAGAACTATTGAGGAAATAGCTTATGCAGCCAATATAAGTAAGAAAGAGGTTGGGAGAAGCTACAGATTTTTAGTTAGAGAGTTGGGCTATTTTGTGCCTCCGTTGAGTCCGACACATTATGTGACCAAGTTTTCCAATCAGTTGACTATGCAAGGTAAGGTTGAGGAGATAGCTCATAAAATATTGAAGGCGGCAACCCAGCTTAAGCTTACTTCTGGACGTGGGCCAACTGGAATTGCGGCCGCCGCAAGTTATATAGCCTCTGTTCTTACGGGAGAGAGGAAAACGCAGAGGGAAATTGCCGAAATTGCACAGGTGACGGAAGTAACCATTAGGAACAGATATAAGGAATTGACAGAACGGCTTCTATTCATAATTGAAATCTAAATTCCCCATTTTCTCTTTCTCTTAGGAAAAACATTTTAGATTCAATTTGGATAATAAATTTGTGGGCTGCTGTTGGTTAGATGTCCTAAGTGCGGGGCTGAGGTGGAAAGTCCGCTTAAGAGGTGGAGCGTATCCAGAAAGACTGGAGAAGGAAAATTTGTCATGGGGCTTTTCGAATGCCCCAATTGTAAGGCAAGGTTTAGATCCGCAATTGAAGAGGAAAAGGTGGAGGTAGGCATTAAAGAAATGGTTGAGAGGATAAAGGGCATAAAGGGGGAGCTTATGCAGACGTTAAGGAATTTAAGGGAAAAAATAAAGAGTTTAGAGGCTGAAAGGGCAAATTTGCTGATGGAAATAGAGGAACTTAAAAAGATGGCTGAATCCAGAGTAAGCGCGCTTGAAAGTGAAATTTCAATGCTGCGGGAAGAAGTGAAGTCGCTCAGAGAGCTGCTAGGCTACGAGGAAGAAGAGAAAGAAACAAAGAAGAAATAACTCGCCGCTTAAGCTTCCAGCCTATTCATATTTGGTGGCATGGAAGATTAAATTTCAGACATCTTAAGAGTTGATAGAAAGGACATGAAAATCATAGATTTCCATGTCCACCCAATACCCGGTGAGGCGGATGAAAAGCGTATTTTAAAAGAAATGGATAAAGCTCAAGTGGACATGGCTGTGCTTCTTGCCCTCGACTTGAACCCTCAACATTTAAGAAATGAGAAAGAAAAAAGAGCATTTCTGGAAAAATGCCTAAACCTCTATATTTGGAATGGGCTTCAAGCGTTAAAGAATGCGGAAAGAATTCTCGAAACTGCAAATATCAGCAATAAAACAGTTGCTGTCATGGCGAGAAAACATCCAGAAAGACTGATAGCCTTCGGTTCAGTTAACCCCTCTCAGACCCATAAGTATATTGAGAAAAAACTTGGGGAAATAGAAAAACTCGAATTAAAGGGAATAAAGCTGATTCCAACACTTCAGTTTTTCAGTCCAAGAAAGGAAATTAAAAAGCTGAATAGAATTTTCGAATTTTGCGAGAAAACTGGAAGGATAATTATGTTCCACACTGGATGCGACCCAGCCGTGTGGGAATATCCAGAATTCTCCGAAAATGCTAACCCGAAGCTTTTGGAAGGCTACATTAAGAATTTTAAGAATGTTCAGGTTGTTTTGGCGCATATGGGCTCTTATAGCATGAGAAATCCCGGGATATGGCTTAAAGAAGCGATAGAACTGGGTAAACGTTATGGAAATGTGTGGTTTGACATAGCGGCTGTAACCTATCTATTGACTGAGAAAAGATTTGCTGAGCTTATTGCCAGAGAAATTGGCTGGAAACACGTCCTATTCGGTTCAGACTTTCCCGTAGTGAGAGGCTGTAGCATAGCTTCTGCAATTGAAGAGGTTAAGGCTTCACCTTACCTTTCAGCTAAAGAAAAGGAGATGGTTCTTGGGTTAAACGCCTTGAAGCTTCTTGGTTTGGATTAGGCTTTTTGCGCTTTCTTGTATTCTTCTTCTCTTAGCACTCTTCTTAGAACTTTTCCGACCATGGTCATTGGAAGTTCTTTTCTAAATTCGACTTCCCGAATGGCCTTGTATGGTGCAACGCGTTCCTTTACAAACTTTATTATTTCCTCCTCTGTAGCCTTTGCTCCTTCTTTTAGGACTATGAAGGCTTT
>CAYXFE010000120.1:0-3571 GCA_964464195.1 uncultured Candidatus Bathyarchaeia archaeon | reverse complement strand
TAATTATGGCGTTTCTAGCAGCCTCGATGCCTAGAGTCCTTGCAATTTCATGAATGTTATTTGTAACAGTTCTCGTTGGGTCTATTCCCGGAACTTCCAGGACCTTCGGAAGATTGGAGCCGTCTGTTCTTATTACCCATTCTCCCTCTTCTTCCGTCACTAAAACTCTTGTTATGCCGGGAACCCCTTTAATGTGGAGCTTTGGAACCTTCTCTGAGAGCTTTCTTAAATCTTCAACCTTTCTAGGCTTGATACGAACCTTGTTTCCTCTCATTTTCACAGTACAGTTTGGTATTCTCAGCTTCCTTTCTAATTCTTCTCTTGTAATTCCCCTCTCCTCCATCAGTGAAGGACTGAGCTCGACCACGATTTCTTCTTTTTCAGGGTCTTCATAAATGGCCTTTGAGATGTCTCTGAGGTTTGTGCAGATTATTTCCTTTGCTACTTCTGCTGCTTTTTCACGTTTCTTTCTATGCTCTTCATCCAAGTATATGGTCATGATGGGCGTTGAGGGTTCTCTTCTAGCATCAACTATTTCTATGAGTCTTGGAAGGCCCAAGGTTACGTTTTGCTCTCTGACACCGGCATAATGGAATGTTCGCAAAGTCATCTGTGTGCCCGGCTCACCAATCGACTGAGCAGCAACTATTCCTACAGCTTCACCCGGCTCAACCTGAGCCTTCTTGTAATGCTTGACGGTTAATTCAATCGCCTTTCTTACTCCTTCTCTAGTAAGCTGAGCTTTTGAGAGAGCTTCTCTCAGCTCTTGAATAAGTAGGGGAGTTAGCTCTTTCTCCACTTCCTTCAGTTGCTTCTCGATGTACTCTTTTGGCGCTGGCTTTCCGCCTTCAATGGTTATTTTCAGTTGCTCCACAAGACGATTCACGTTAACGGCTTTTCCATGATCACTTTTAGCCGGATCAACTCCGTCCTCACCATACTTAAATTGAACTATAGTTCCGGTTGCGTCTCGAACTGTGCCGTCGTATTCTACGCGGAGCTGCTCAAGCGCATTTATGAGTCGACGCTGCATGTAGCCGCTCTGCTGCGTCCTAACCGCCGTGTCGACTAGGCCTTCACGGCCTCCCATGGCGTGGAAGAAGAATTCTATTGGGTCTAATCCTTCTCGATATGAAGTGTAGACGAATCCTCTGGCTTTTGGCGATGGGTCGCCTATTGTGAAGTGGGGAAGCGCTCTTCCATGATAGCCTCGCATTATTCTTTTTCCACGAACTGATTGCTGTCCGACAACGGCGGTCATTTGTCCAATGTTTAGGCTTGAGCCTCTAGCTCCGGTTCTTATCATAATTAAGCCTGCATTGTCTAAGGTGAAGTCTTCATCCGCCACTTTTCCAGCTTCGTCTCTAGCCTTAGCCAGCTCGTTCATAACGTAGATTTCAAATGAATCTTCAAGTGTCTGCCCCGGAAGTTTTTCCAGAGTTCCCTTTCTGTAGTCTTCAATTAGCTTCTCTATTCTCTTCTCGTATTTCTGCAATATTCTCTCTATCTTTCTTCTGGCTTCAGGCGAAAGTTCAAGTTCATGATATGAATAGCTGAATCCCTTCATGGTCATAAACTCTTTGAAAAGCTGGGTTGTCTTGTTGAGGAATTCTCTGGCAGCCTCGGTTCCATAATCCTTCACTATTCGGTGCAGTATGCTTTCGGACTGTTCTGCTCCAATAGCCTTTCTGTCAATAACGCCTGAAATTAGCTGTCCGTCCTTGATGACTACATATGCATCGTATGGGCAGTTTTCATAGAGGCATTCTGGACAGCTACGGCAAATATTGGCTCTTAAAACATAATTGAAGCCTTTCGGAAGGAATAGGCTGAAAATCTGTTTTCCAGTCCACATAGGCTCAGGCTTTTTGACGGCTGGCTCAGGCAGAGGCCCGTCATACTTGGCTGCAAGCAAAAGCCTACAAACTTCATCCTTCTTTAACAGCGTAGACTTTCGGGTAAGCAGAAAAGCAGCAGTAATATAGTCTCTTATAGCCCCAATTATTGGGCCTCCAAATCTAGGCGAAAGTATTTGGTCTTGAACCTGCATTAGCAGTCTTGCTTCCGTCTGTGCTTCCTCGCTTTGCGGAATATGCAGATTCATCTCGTCTCCGTCAAAGTCAGCGTTGTAGGGTGGACAGACGCATAGGTGAAGTCTAAAAGTCTTGTAGGGTAGGACTCGCACGTAATGCGCCATAATAGACATGCGGTGAAGGGAAGGCTGCCGATTAAATATGGCAATGTCACCGTCCTTGAGATGTCTCTCAACAATAAAGCCGGGCTGCAACGCCTCAGCAATTTTTGTTCTGTCAGCCACAAACTCAAGCCTTATACGCTTGCCGTCCGGACGAATAACATACAATGCACCGGGATATTTCTCAGGTCCATTAATTACAAGCTTACGCATCTCTTCAATATTCCACTCAGTAACCTTTTCCGGAACAGAAAGTCTCATGGCAATTTCAAGCGGGACGCCTACCTCGTTTATGTCAAGGTTTGGGTCTGGAGAAATAACTGTTCTAGCCGAGAAGTCAACTCTCTTGCCGGAAAGATTGCTTCGAAATCTGCCTTCCTTGCCCTTCAATCTTTGAGCCAAAGTTTTTAGGGCTCTTCCGGAACGATGTCTCGCAGGCGGAATTCCAGAAGCCTCGTTATTGAAGTAGGTTGTAACGTGATATTGTAGAAGTTCGGATAAGTCTTGGATTATGAGGGTTGGGGCTCCGGCTTCCATGTTTTCCTTCAGACGCTGATTTATCCTTATGATGTCAACTAGCTTGTGGGTTAAGTCGTCTTCGGAGCGAATTCCGGATTCTAGAGTGATTGAGGGCCTAACATAGACTGGTGGAACGGGCAGAACTTGCAGAACCATCCATTCCGGCCTTGCCGCCTTAGGGTCAAAACCTAGAACTTCTAAGTCTTCGTCTGGAATTCTTTCGAGTCGCTCCCTAACCATGCTTGGAGTCAGTAATTGCGCTCCGCTTCCGGGAATTTCCTCCCTAAATCTTGTCGGCTTCTCAAAGCTAATTTTGTACTGGACGGCTCCGCAGTGCGGGCATTCCTTGGCTTTTGCTTCTTCTAGAACTCTCTTAAAGAAGGAGGAGGGAACTTCTCCAAACATTTCTTTCAGACGATTCATTCTCGCCTTTAACTTAGCTATTCTCTCTGAACTTAGCAATATTCTTCCGCAGTTTCTGCATGTGTGGCTTAGAAGGTCATAAATTATTTTTGTGAATTCAACATGTATGACTGGAACGGCGAGTTCTATGTGGCCAAAATGCCCTGGGCATCTTGCCGCGGTGTTCCCGCATGTTTTGCACCTTTGTCTGGGCTCGAGTGTTCCAAGTCTTCCATCCATTAGGCCTGAAGCTATTGGCGCTCCATCCTCATCGTAGGTGTCGGCTGTTTGAATTTCAGCTACAGAATACTTTCTAATCTCTTGGGGAGAAAGAATTCCGAATTTGATTTCATCTATGACTTTATAAACCAGTTCTTCGCTATACTCGGCCATTTTACGCTTTCTCCTTAAGCTTTAATCTTGGAGCTATACAAAGACTCATTAATTCTTGAAGTA
>CAYXFE010000119.1:0-3583 GCA_964464195.1 uncultured Candidatus Bathyarchaeia archaeon | reverse complement strand
CAATAAACTTTATAATGTCGCTTAGAATTTCTCCTGAAAAGATGCATATTGTTGGAACTGATACCAACAAGTTTAGAATTCACTTGGCTCCTACCGATTCCAAGTTTCTAGTTCCAAAAGCTACAGATGAAGACTACGTTGATGCACTGAATGAGATTGTTCGCAAAGAAAAGGTGGAATTCATTCATCCCCAGCCAGACATTGAAGTGCGAATTCTTTCTGAAAATCGCGAAAAGCTTGAAGCAAACACTTTCTTGCCTTCAAAAGAGACAATTAGAATTTGTCAAGATAAGTTTGAGTCTGCTAGGTTATGGCTTAAAAAGGGCGTTCCAACAGCGAGGGCCATCGAAATTAGAAGTGAAAAGGATATTGAAAGGGCTTTCGAGGAGTTTGGTAGTCCAATATGGATTAGGGCAAAGCATGGTGCTGGAGGAAGAGGAAGCACGCCGGCATACAACGTTAAAACGGCTATTTCATGGATTAATTATTGGAAGGCAAGAGGGGAAAAGTGGGAGTTTATAGCTCAAGAATTTCTAAGCGGAAGAAACCTAGCCTTTCACAGCCTCTGGAAGGAAGGCGAACTCATAACCTCCATGGCTAGAGAACGCCTCGAATACATCTACCCAAACTTGGCTCCCTCAGGCATTACTGGAACTCCCGCCGTTCAACGCACAATTCACGACAAAAAAGTTAACGAAGTAGCTGTCGAGGCTGTCCTGGCGATAGATTCAAACTTCAGCGGAATAGCATGTGTAGACCTAAAGGAAAATAAGGAAGGAATTCCCTGTGTAACCGAAATAAATGCTGGAAGAATGTTTACGACATCATTTTTCTTCTCGTATGCGAGCAAGGTTTTATATGGAGATTATAGAGCGAATTTCCCGTATCTTTACCTAAAATTAGCTTATAAAGAGGAGATTCCGGAAATCGCCAAGTTCAATGTTTTGCCTGAAGGCCTCTACTGGATAAGGCATATTGACGCGCCAGCCCGCCTAGTTAAAGACGGAAAAATTCTCGGAGCCATGTACAAATGAAAAATCAGATAAAGCTGGTAATTTTTGACTTGGATGGCACGCTCGTCAGTTTGCCAGTCGACTATGACAGGTTAAAGTTAGAAATTGGAAAAATTCTCGGAACCAACGACATAAGCCCAATTTCAGAAAAACTATCTAAAATTGATGAAGCCTTACGCAGAAAAGTCTTTGAGATATGGACAAAATTCGAAATGGAGGCATTACCCAACTTAAAGCTCATTGAGGAAGGCATAAAGCTTTATCACAAATACCAAGATAAGACTAGATGTCTCGTCACCCTGCAAGGCCGAAGAGTTACAAAAGCCATCCTCAAGAAAGTAAGCCTCTCCTTCGATTTTATCGTTACAAGGGAAGACAGCCTATTCAGAAGCGAACAAATCAAGATTATTACACATAAACTTAAAGTTGACCCAAGAAATGTTCTGATGATAGGAGACCGAGAAAGCGACAAAATAGCGGCGGAAAAAGTTGGATGTAAATTCATCTATGTAAAGTAGAAAATCTTAGAAACTTCACCATCCTAGATAATTACTCGCCTATCTCAGAATCTTGAGAGATGAAACATGCAGAAAAAATGCATAATGGAAATTGATGAGAAAACCTTAGATTCCCCTGAAGAAAGGGGAAAATACACTGTATGTATTGTTGGATGCGGAAGGATGGGGCTTCCCACGGCTTGTCTTTTCGCTGAGGCTGGCTTCAAAGTCATAGGGGTTGATAAGAACAGGAAAATAGTACAAGCAATAAACAAAGAGAAAAGCCCCTTCCTAGAGCCTGGACTTGAAGAACTAATTTCAAAGAATGTTAAGAATAAAAGATTAATCGCAACGATGGACACTGGATGGGCAGTTTCCCAAAGTGATGTTATAATAATAGTTGTCGACACTCCTGTTGATGAGAAAATGAAGCCGGACTATTCCAGACTTGAGGCTGCATGTAAGGATGTAGGGAAAAAACTAGAAAAGGGCTCATTAATCATAATTGCGAGCACCGTAGGGCCCGGAGTAACCGAAAGTCTTGTTAAAAACTGGCTTGAAAACTCTTCAGGTCTTAAGGCAGGAACTGACTTCGGCCTTGCCTATAGCCCAACAAGAGCAACAGCCGGAAGAACACTCTACGACATTTCCCATTACGCCAGACTGATTGCTGGAATAGACGAAAAAAGCCTTAAAGTTGCTTCTCTAGTATTTAAGACAATAGTTGCGTCTGGAGTGGTTCCCTTAAGCAGTATAAAGGCTGCAGAAACAGTAAAACTTTTCCAGAACATTTATAGAGACGTAAACCTGGCTTTAACCAACGAGTTTGCGCTCTTCTGCGAAAAAGCCGAAGTAGACTATATGGAAGTTTGGGAAGCCGCGAATACTGATCCCTACTGTCACTTTCTTGTTCCAGGAATTGTTAGCGGCCATATACCAAAAGATCCCTATTTGCTTCTGAAGGAAGCTGAAGATTTAGGTGTTAAGCTGAGAATAGCTAAGCTCGCTAGAACGGTTAATGAATCCATGGTTAATCATGCAGTTAAGCTTGTGAGGAAAGCATTGAGGAGTCATGGCAGACCATTACGAGGAGCCAAAATCGCTGTTTTAGGCGTTTCCTATAAGGCTAATGTAAAGGAGCCTAAAGGTTCTAGAACATTAAAGCTTGTCAATCTTCTTAAAGCAAAGGGAGCAAAAGTAAAGGTTCATGACCCATTCTTCAGTAAAAAGGAACTTTCAGAGCTTGGCTATCCAGCTGAGGCTTCGCTAGAAAGAACAGTTAAAGGCGCCGAATGTCTACTCATAGTTGTAGGCCACAACCAATATAGAAGGTTAAGCCTAAAGAAAATAAAGGCTCTAATGAAGTATCCCATAATTGTCGATTTAAGTCACATAATAGATTCAGAAAAGGCACAGAAGGAGAAAGTCACGCTTATAAGTTTAGGAAGTGGATAAGCTAGGGGGATTTAAATTTTGAGGGTTATAGTCAAAATTGAGACAAAGAATCCTAAAAGTGTTGAAGTATACCTAAGGGAAATTTTAAATCAAATATCTAAAAACAAACATTTTTCCATAACTAGATATGAAATAGAGGTTTCTGAGAGCAGATAATTTCATTGGAGAGTCTAAACTGTTGGAGGAACCTCCGCGGCTAGTGCGTTCGGGGCTGATGTTATTCATCTCACGTCTCATAAGTGCTGTAACAGGGCTAGCCTTCACAATTATGATTACGAGGAATGTTCCGGAGGCTGAATATGGAATATGGGCTAACATAAACATAGATATAGTTACATATTTCACGTTGCTTTCGAGCATTTTGCCCTTCTGGATTATACGCTTCTTCGCCAGAGGATACAAAGACTCAGCCAAAACAGGGGTTTTTGCAAACTTGCTTTTCGGAATTGGTTCAGTAATATTTTATGTTATTTTTATACCGTTTTTGCTTCCATTTCTTCATATAAGCCCAAATTATCTTCCCATATATCTATTGGCGTCCATTCAAATATTGGAAATTTATTTAATCTCAGCTTTTCAGCCGATATTAAGGACTGTTAAAATAGAAACTTTAGCTTA
>CAYXFE010000118.1:0-3618 GCA_964464195.1 uncultured Candidatus Bathyarchaeia archaeon | reverse complement strand
TAAAAATGGTTGATGTATGGCTTCCCTACGGGAAAACTGAAGTCTGCGCCAGAATTCCGGCTCAAAATTTTCTTGGAACCATAGAGCCTAAAGAAAAGCCGGGCGCTCCAGATCCAATTGCAGAGATAAAAAGAGCCCTACAAGCGCCCATAGGGACAAAGAGGATAAACGAAATAGCGAAGGCAGGCGATAAGGTTGCAATAGTCGTTGACGATTTTACGCGTCCAGCTCCAAGTCATCTGATGGTTCCGCCCATACTTGAAGAATTGAACATGGCTGGCGTAAGGGATGAGGATATAACTATTATTTTTGCATGCGGAACGCACCGCGCAGTAACCGACGAAGAAGCCAGAAAACTGTTAGGCGAAGAAGTCGCCCAAAGAATAAGGTATGTAAGTCATGACTGCAACGCCGAAGACCTAGTATATGTGGGAAAAACGAAGACTCATGGAACAGAAGTTTACATTAACAGGATATATGCAGAGGCAGACGTCAAAATCTTGACTGGAGATGTTACACTTCACTATTATGCCGGATATGGAGGTGGAAGAAAAAGCATTCTGCCGGGAATTTCAGGACACAAAACCATTCAGCACAATCACGCCATGCTTCTGCATCCAAAAGCGCGAACCGGAATACTTGAGGGAAATCCCGTCCATGAGGATATGATGGAAGCCGCTGAACTGGCAAAAGTAGACTTCATACTAAACGTTGTGTTAAATAGTAAAGGAGAGATAGTTAAGGCGTTCGCTGGAGACTGGAAAGAAGCATTCTATGAAGGCGTAAAGCTTGTTGATGAAATGTATAAGGTTCCAGTCGAAAGAAAAGCTGACATAGTTCTCGTAAGTTGCGGCGGGCACCCATTCGACATAGACCTATACCAAGCCTACAAGGCGGTTGACGGCGCCCTACAAATCGTAAAAAGAAGAGGGGTAATCGTTTGGGTTGCCGAATGCTCTCAAGGGCATGGAAATCAAGTCTTTTATGATTGGATGAGAAAATATAAAAGCCTAAAGGAAGTTGAGAGGGCTATTAAGAGGAAATTTATTCTTGGAGGACACAAAGCCTATTATCTGCTTAAGGCTCTTGAAAAGGTTAATATCATTCTGGTTTCTGTAATGCCAGACTACTATGCGGTTGATGTTTTCAAGCTTAGAACCGCAAGATCCGTAAATGAGGCGTTAGACGAGGCCTTCAGAATCGCTGGGAAAAACGCTAAGGTTTGGGCTATTCCATATGGAAATATAACCGAGCCAGTTCTCAAAGGCGATTAGCATTAGAGGAAAAGTTTAACTTTTAAGTTTTCGATTTAGCATTGGCGAAAAAATTGCAGAAAACCTTTACTTTACGACAATTCCAACCCTCAGACCTCCAAAGAGTAATGTACATTAACAGAACATGCCTACCGGAAAACTACACGAGCTTCTTCTTCCTAGACCTGTATAGACGGTTTCCATTAACATTTCTGGTGGCGGAAGAAGATGGAGAAGTAGTCGGATACATAATGTGCAGAATAGAGACTGGGCTTCCAAATTTTGGGCTTTTTGGCTTAATAAAGAAGGGGCACGTGGTTTCGATAGCGGTTATGCCCGAACATAGAGGAAAGGGCATAGGCTATACATTAATGAAGGAAGCAATGAAAAACATGGAAAAATACAACGCAAAGGAATGCTTCCTTGAAGTTAGAGTTTCGAATCAGCCAGCCATAAACCTGTACAAGAAGCTGGGCTTTCAAGTAGTGAAGACGATAAGGCATTATTATATGGATGGAGAAGACGCCTACCTAATGGCGAGAAAACTCCCAATAGAGTAAGTTTAAAATGAAGACTCTTGTAGAATTAAAGGCAAAAATAGACAACATCGACAAAGTAAGAGAAAAAATTTTGAAGCTAAACGCAGAATTCATTGGAAAATTTCACCAAATAGACACATACTTTAACGTCCCAAAAGGAAGACTTAAACTTAGGGAAGTTGAAGGAAAACCTTACGCCCAACTAATCTACTATGAAAGAGAAAACATAGCCACGCCGAAGAAAAGCGAAGTATTTATCTTGGAAATTTCAAATCCAGAGGAATTTAAGGAAAAAACGGAGAAAATTCTCGGAGTAAAATCCGTAGTTGATAAAGTTAGAGAAGTATACGTTTACCGTGAAACGAAAATCCATTTAGATTCCGTGAAAGGGCTTGGCTTTTTCATAGAATTTGAGAAAGAAACTTTAGAATCAGAAATTGAAGAGACTAGGAGCTTTTTGGAAAAACTTATGAAGAAATTAGAAATTAGATGGGAGAACCTTATTGAATCATCTTATGGAGAACTCATTCTAAATTCTGGCTCCGGCGCTGGGCTGTAATTCTCCTTCGGCTTTCTCGTGTAAGAAATCTATCGCGGAGAGCACTGTTCTGGCTATTTCTATAAGGTTTATTGATATTAACATTAACAAAAAGAACTGCAAATTTAGAATTAAAGTTACATTCTGTATGTTCACGTCAATTATGCCGCTTTTCAGGGCAATTATTAAGTAGAAGATTACAAAGAGGCTTCTGGCAAATTCTAGCATATACTTGAAAATTGTTCCGGATGAGAATTCTATAAGGAAGACGAAAACCGCTATTGCAATAAAGAATCCTTCAATGAATGGGCTGTACTCTCCAATAAGCTCATACACCTGCTGGGTTAAAAGCGTGAATATAAAATAGGCTACATAGACAAGGACTGCCTTAACTCCAGCCTTCAAGATTCTTATTGAAAGATTCCTCTTAGGAAATTTCTTCAAATTCATATGGAACCTCCGTTTCATAGCTGAACATTGAAGTTTGGAATGTAAGTCTTACCTTTCCGGAGCGAGTAAGTTTGGAAACATTAACTGGAATCGTTAAAGTTTCATTATAAGCTGGATAATTGTCATTACCTTGATAGGGAGGAACGTTAATGGGGAAGGAATTCATTCCTATTTTTTCTTCATTCTGGTTTAAGACTTCAACTTTTAATGTTCCATTCAGGTTTATGTAGGGCGAGTGGTTTTCGAAGCTTACATTAAGGGAGACTATGCAATGTGTTGCGTTAAATTGACAGTCTGGTTCGCCTACATGTAGATTATAGAGTGGTGCGCCCCACGGCATAGTCGAATTAAAAATGAAAAAGCACGGGACGGCCTTCGCAAAATTTAGCCTTATAGAGTGTTTCATGATAAAATCTGTGTCATTAGTCAAATATGCTTGATAATTCGGAATTTTTTCAAGACTTATTGAAATGTTATGCCATATCTGACGCGTTTCTTCTTTTGAAATAAGGGGAACAAAACTTGAACTTTTAAGCAGAATCGCTCCATCAGCATCTTCTATAACGGTTGTTATGTTCAAGTCGTAAATGCCATAGAGGCCACTATTATTTATTCTAGCTGGTATAGCCCAGATAATTCTGTCATCTTCTACGAGGAGCTGCGGTTCACCTACGTCGATTCCAATGTTAAACGATGAATAGACAAGTGTGATGATAAGAAAGACTAGGAGTATCCAAAGAATAATGGTGGCCCATCTTAAGGCTCTAAGCGCATGCTTCATCGAGTTCCCCTATACTCTATGGGTTAGACGTCTTTTGTTCGGATGTTGCATTTGAAG
>CAYXFE010000117.1:0-3629 GCA_964464195.1 uncultured Candidatus Bathyarchaeia archaeon | reverse complement strand
GCTTCTTTTGCTTCCCATGGCCATATTTCGGGAATTGGATTTGCGCATGCGAAGACTATTGCGTTGTCGGCCATTGTTTCTATCCATTCTTTCTTTATGGTTCCAGGACCGGGTTTTGAAGCGGCTATAACTGCGTCTGCTCCCTTAAAGGCTTCTGAAATATGTCCAGTTCTTCCTTCGGCATTGGTCTTTATGGCCAAATCGTATTTCCATGGATTTTCTTCCTTTATTTTTTCAATGTCCTCCCTTGAGGAGTGGAGTATTCCCTTTGAGTCAACCATTATGATGTGTCCCGGCGGGATTCCCCATCTTATGAGGACATAGGCTGTACGGACGTTTGCTGAGCCGGCGCCGACAAGCGTTATTAGGCTTTCTTTCGGGTTTTTTCCAACTACTTTGAAGGCGTTTATCAATCCAGCTAGAATGACTGTGGCTGTTCCTTGTTGGTCGTCATGCCAAACTGGAATCTGCAATTTTTCTCTAGCCTTTTCAAGCACATAGAAGCATTTCGGCTTCGCTATGTCCTCTAAGTTTATTCCTCCAAAGGATGGCTCAAGAAGTTCGCATGCCCTAACTATTTCGTCTGGGTCCTTTGTTTTTAGGCATATTGGAAATGCGTCTACTCCACCTAAATATTTGAACAGTAACGCCTTTCCTTCCATTACTGGCATGGCCGCTTCCGGCCCTATATCACCTAGGCCTAAAACTCTTGTTCCATCGCTTACAACAGCCACATAATTCCAGCGGTTAGTATACTGAAAGCTCAAGTCTGGGTCTTCCTTTATTTTTCTGCATGGCGCCGCAACTCCAGGAGTATACCAGATTGCAAAGTCATAGAAGCTTCTTATCGCGCATTTAGGCATAACTTGAACCTTTCCTTCGTAAAATGGATGATAAGCCAAGGCTAATTTTGATGGTTTTTTAGCCTTTTCCAATAATTCTTCAACTGTAGGTTTCCTCTCTTCGCTCATAACAAGTCAACTCTCCATTTCTGTCGGAATTTGTGAATTGTTTCTCCGGTGATTTAAGTGTTACGTTAGTATAGAAAATCCTAGACAAAAGTTAAATTAAACTCTATTCTTACGAGAGAAAACGCCTTAAACTCCTTAGAGACCTCATTTTCTCTTTGTCTCCAATTTTAGCAGCCTTAACGGCCTCCTCAAGAATTCTTATTGATTCATCCATGGCTTTTCTATTCACTGGATAGGGCACTCCATCCTTTCCTCCATATGCAAATGAGTATTTTACTGGGTCTTTCCAGCTTGGAGGCTCACCGTAGATAAGCTCTGAGATTAGGGCTAAGCCCCTTACAGTTGCCGGTCCTACCCCTCTTATTCCAAGAAGTTCCTCGTAGTTTCTCGGCTGAATTTCGTAAGCCTTCTTTAATGCTTCCCAGTTTAGGTTTAGGGGCATATAGAGAAAGTTTATTGCGTATTCTTTCTCTGCCTTTGCTTTTGGAATCCATTCTAGGAGCGACTTCTGATAGGCTGGTCTAACCGACTTGATTAGATTCATAATTTTCTTGGGCTTTTCCTTTGCTAAATCAACGGACACTTTGCGGCAGCCTTCGCTTTCTTTTGCAGTCATGTCTAGGGCTTTCTCTCGTCTAGCATCGCCGACAATAGCCGTGTGCGGTTCAACAACGTAGCTTTCAATTTTTTCGCAAAGCCAATGATAACGTCTTGCGGTTCGGTCAGCCACGTTCATGCCTTGCTGGACAACTGCCCACTTTCCATCTTCACAGATGAAAAAGGCGTGATGATAAAGCGGATATCCAGCCTGAATAGCGGTATTGTCAACCTTCGCGCTCATTCGACTTGCATACTGCAACTCATGAATTTTGGCTGTTGAAAGATTGAACTTCTCGCCAACCTCAACGATTTCGTCTGGGGTTCTTAAACTTGTTTTTCCCTTTCCGCCGCATACCGCAATTCCAAAATCTTCGGGTTCTATTGCAGTCTTTAAAACTCCGGTTAAAACGGTTGTGACTCCGGATGAATGCCAATCATATCCTAAAACGCAGCCTAAAGCCTGAAACCAGTGCGGCTCAGAAATTCTTCGCAGAAATTCCTCTCTGCCAAACTCATCAATTATTATAGCCACTATTTCACGTGAAAGCTTAATCATACGGCTAACTAGCCAGCTTGGAGCTTTTCCGCCGTGAAGAGGTAAAACAGTGTATCCGCTTCTACGCACAACATTCACCAGACGGACAATCAAGTAAAATTTGTTATTCGAGGTCTTTAAGCATAACGAAAATTCGAAGATTCGAACATTAATTTTCTTTGAGAAGCCTGCCTTCTCTGTCTATTTCGCCCCTCCGAATGCGCGTAGTCGAGATTGGAATGTGATTTTCAGCTGGAACCATATCAATCACAACTATCTCAAGCGGCGGCAAACCCAGTTCTCTACGCTTTTTATTTATTTCACACGCTACAGGCTCAGTTTCGCGACTAACAACCAAAGCCTCAACGCATCCTCCAGAGAGGGTAACTCCATAACGGTCATTTAACGGAATTATCTCTGCTCTTTCAAGCCAGCCGTTGCTTCGGAGAAAATTCTTAAGTTCTTCCAGTCGTTTCTCATAGCAATCAACTGGATGGGGCTTATGCATACGCCTAACAAACTCGTCTGTGCAGAGACCTATTAAAACTCGTTCGCCAACCTCAAAAGCCTTAGAAAGCAAGGCGCGATGACCCTTATGAAATTCGTCAAAGGTTCCGCCGACGGCTACAACCCTAAATTTCTTAACCAATTTCTTCACTCCGTATTGCTAATTAGCCTTGCACCCTGCCACTCAATCTTTCCGACCAGAATTTTTTCTTTAGGCAGAACCCTATTAAAGGCTTCCACAACTCGCTCAACATCCTCTTTATATGCAACTGCATGAACCGCCTCCCCAACCATGTTCTGGGCAGCTCCTACAGCTCCAGCCTCATCCGCCAACTCGAAAAGCTCTTCAACACGCTTAGTAGCAAAACCAGTTTTTCTCGCAAATTCTCTACAACACTTCAGAAAGTTCTCTAATGAAGGATCCTTCAAAATCCTTTTTAGAGTAATATTTCCCCAAGCGTTAACTGCTTCTCTTCTCTTTTCATCGGTCAGAACTTCCTTCGTGTAAATTGAACCATAAAATCCAACTATCAAACGGTAATCTGGAGAAATTGGAATTCTATCAATTAGAGCGTAGCCAGGCCCGCCGGGTTTAACCGTTAAAATGAAGCCTCCAACAGTTAATGGCACTACCGTTCCCAATCCGGTTTTGCATTCAATTTCAGCCTTGTGGGCAATCATCGCCAAACCGTTATAGGTTAGGTTTAGATTCAAAGCCTCATTTAACGCTAAAGCGGCAGTTAAAGCTCCGGCCGCGCTAGTGCCGAAGCCAGCGCCGATAGGAACATCAACCTTATGCCTAACCAAAACTCTGCATGGGCTTCTATAATTTTTGAGTAATTCCTCAACAACTCTTCGAGTAGTAAGGGCTTCAGGAGCCAAGCGTCCATTAATATAGATCTCTACAGAGGTTTTCTCTGAATCCTCAACAATTACATTTGTTAAAACTCCTTTTTCGAAGGCAAAGCCTCCGCCTCTCGCCCCTACTCTCGCTAAATCATTTATAGGAGTTCCAT
>CAYXFE010000116.1:0-3659 GCA_964464195.1 uncultured Candidatus Bathyarchaeia archaeon | reverse complement strand
GGCGGGAGGCTTCCAACATCATAGGATTCAATCATCCTTTCTTCCTCGCCTAAAATGCTCCCAACCGCGAGCCTCTAGTGGAATAATTCTATCCTTTAATTTCAAGTAAATCTTCTTCTCCTCGATGGTTTTTCCTATCCTAATAAGCTTTCCGCCAGCTTTTTCAACTGCTTTCTGAGCTTTCTTCCAAAGTTCAGGCTTAACTGTAACGACAAGCTCGTATTCTTCCCCTCCGTAAAAACACAATTCAATAGGGTCTAAACCATGCCTTTCAGCAAATTTTTTAGCTTCTGGAGCTAATGGAACGACATCTATTTCGAAGCCTACATTGCTGGCTTTTGAAAGTTCGTGTAGGCTCCATGCTAAGCCGTCGCTTGAATCTATAGAGGCTGAAGCTACGCCTGCTTCAGCCAATGCAAGTCCCTCATTCAGCCTAGCCCTAGGCATCAAAACCGAATCCACAAGTTTTTCTCTAATATCCTCTGAAGCCTCAAAATTTTCAAGAAGCACCTTCAATCCTGCCGCGGTTCTCCCGAAAAGGCCGGTAACAGCAACTATTTCGCCCGGCTCGGCGCCGCCCCTACTTATGACAGCATCTTTCTTTGCTGTGCCATAAAGCATGCATGCAATTATTAGGTCGCAAGCCTCGTTTGTATCTCCGCCGAAAATGTAGGCGCCATACTCGCGTGCACCAGCATTTAAGCCCTCTGCAATCTGCCCGATTACATTCTCATCCGTAAGCCTTTCTGGAATTCCAAGAGAAACAAGTAGGGCTTTAGGCTTGACTCCCTTAGCTGCAAAATCGCTAACATTCATAACAACAGCCTTCCTCGCAGCCTGCCAAAAACTCATACCAGGCGGAACATCAGTACATGCCACAAGCATGTCCGTCTTCAAAACAGCCACAAGATCATTTCCAATTTCCACAGCAGAAACATCATCACCAAAGGATAATGTCATCTGCGGAGCCTCTTCAATCCTTGACAAAATTAACTCGATAATTTTTCTTTCAGTAAGCCCTTTAGTCAAGGTTTCTCAGCCCTAACAGACTAACTTAACCTATTTAAGAAGGAGAATATTTATGCATTTTAAGGCAATGCCCCGGTAGCTAAGCCCGGTTATAGCAGCGGCCTCGTAAGCCGCAGGTCGCGGGTTCAAATCCCGCCCGGGGCTCCATCAGAACATAATTATAAAAGATATCTTGAATTAGCTATGCAGAACATTAAAGGGTAACTGGATTTGTTCACTATACGAGTGCATAAAGCTTATGCAAGGTGTGATTTTAGAGAATGAAAGAAGGCTTTATCAATTAACTCCATATATAATTAGTAAAAAGGGAAGTATAAGTTGCTGCTGGTAACACTGGCCCTAAAGTTTTTAGAAATAGAATGCTCATTTAGAGTTTTATTTCTCATGTGTAAAAGCCTTAATTAATCTTTAAATTCTTCAAGTATAACTAATAGTTCCTTTAAATTGTTTATGATTATATCTGGTTTGATATCCATTTCTTTTATTGGTCTTCTTTTGATGAGAACAGATTTTATTCCGGCATTTTTGGCACCTTTAACGTCTAACCCGATTGTATCGCCTATAAAGACTGCTTCGGAAGCATTCACGTTTAAGGCTTTTAATGCTTTTTTAAAGATTTCTGGGCTTGGCTTACGCCTGTTAATTTCGGCGCTAATGACGATGACGCTGAAAAATTTTTTCAAGTCGAATTTTTCGAGGAGTTTCCAGACGCATTCAGATAGGGCAAAGTTAGTGATTAAACCAAGTTTGTATTTCCTACGCAGTTTGTTTAAAACGTTAATGGCATTGTTGTCTAGTGCTACATAACGTATAAACTCCTCAGCAAACGCCATGCTGGATTTGGTCACCAATCTGTCGGAAACATCATATTCGTAGCCTAACTTTTTCAGTGTCAAGGAAACTCGAACATTAAAATGCGGCTCTTCAAAGTTCTCGCTTGTCTCGGCATAAAGCTTATTCCTAACCTCAAAATAAACGCGAGAAAACTCTTCAAATGAAACATTAACTCCGTTCTCAACCAAAAAATCGTAAAGTTTCCTTAAACAACGCGGATAATAGTTTTCTTCCCTTTCGGTTATCAAAACTATAGTATCAAATAAATCAAAAAGTACAGCTTTAATCACTTTAATCCCCTTTACTTTGCATTTTTCTTTTCACTGCTCCAGTATCCGTATTGCTTTAGATGACTTAAAATATAGAAAGACGCTTATATATACGGCGTTTTGAGAGAAGAGTAAAAGAAACCTAAATTACTTACATAACACTTTATTACCTGAAGCATAAAATCTTCGAAATCGAAAACTTTCAGAAAATAAACTATAAACCAAGCTATCCAACTAAACATCACTATAGCAGACCCTTGGGACAAATTCAGAAAAGCATCTATACAACTGTTAGACATAGTCGAAAGACTCATCGAGATGGTAAGTTCTCATAAAATAAAAATTGTAAACCCCATGCAATTGCCCAAATATAAAGAGCCCCACGACATAGAAAACCGATGATTTAAACAGATACTTAAACCCAGTTTCATTGCTTTCACGTTGAAGCAAACAGATCCTTCTAATCTTAACGATAAACCTAAATTGCTTTCCTGGTTCTCCGAACAGAAGGCTAAATCTACTTTAACATTTACTTCTGTTCTCTGGAAAAGCTGTAGATGAAGCCCTATTTACGTCTTAGCGATTTCGTCAGAATATTCTGACCAGTCTCTTTATCAATTTCTCCAGTTAATTTAAATCCAAGTGAACGCCAAAAGGGTATAGCCTTTGTTGCAAGTAACCATATATCTTTAACACCTCGAGATTTTAGCATATCTTCGATAAGGTTATAGAATCCACGGCCCAATCCCATTTTACGTTTTGCTGGTACAATATAAAATTCCAGAATAAAACCCCAACCTGGCCTCTCATCCTTATCTATTTTCACGTGCGCAAAGCCCACATACTCATTTTTATGCTTCAGAAGAAACAACCAACGATCAGGCTCTCCTTGTCTTGCCAGTATACTTTGAAGAAACCTTTCACGTTCTTCAAAAGCCAAGTCTTTAAGGTAATCTCTTCCAAGTCTTAAGAATGTTAAGATTTTGTTTGCATCTTCCTTAGCAACAGATACCAATTCCAGTTCCATATCTACCGTAGGTTATTCCCACTTTTCCTTAAAAGCGTATTCAACTAAAGAATACCATTTTAGATCTACATGTCCTTCTCCAGAATAAATCATAGTGTTGAATTGTGGTTTGGTGGTATTATGGTGGGGCTGCCCGGATTTGAACCGGGGTCCCGAGAGCCCGAGTCTCGGAGCCTAGACCAAGCTAGCCGACAGCCCCTACCTATCAATTTGAAATTTTATAAATTATGAGTTAAGGGTTTCGAATGTTAACGCGCTCTTCTATGTTAATTTAATGTCTTTCTTTCGATTATTTTTTGTATTTTTGTTGGTGTGAACGGTGTTAGGACTGCGTTTTGGAGTTTTGGGCCTAGTTTTGGGATTAGTCCTCTTGCTTCTGTTCCCAGCTTGCAAATTATTGCGTGTTCAAGTAGGCCTAGCGATTCTATGGCGTAAATGTCTGTTGAAAGCCTAAGCGTCTTTATTGCATATTCTATTTCTTCTCTTGTTACTCCTAGGAT
>CAYXFE010000115.1:0-3713 GCA_964464195.1 uncultured Candidatus Bathyarchaeia archaeon | reverse complement strand
TGTGTGAAGGGAATGGCAAGTGTAATTCTGTGACAACCTCTCCCTTCTCCCCTCTGCTTGGCGCCATTCCCTTCACGAAATTCTTTATGGAATTCTCATATTTGTTTTGTGGAATTTTCTTCTAGAAACTTGTCGATCTGTCTCGGGTTTTAATTTAGCAAGCTTGATTCATTTTATGAATAGTGGATTACGTATCCTATGGGTAGTTGTTGCCGGTTTATTTTGAATTCATTTTTATAAATTGGATTCAGAATTCGAACATTTTATTAGGCTCTAACTTTCACCAAACAAGAGCAGAGGAGTGAATATGGAAACCGTAACAGAAGAGAATGAAGTTGAAAAGAACGAAGCTGAAGTTGAAGAGCCAGTTTACGAAGAAAGGGATGAACAGCAACCTACACTTGTAATGGATTTAAGCTCACCTAGCGAGAAAAGTCATAGAAAATTCAGTTTTAACACGAGGTTCGTTAACGGACTTGCAGTAGGCTTCGGCTTAGGCTGCATAGCCACTTTTATAATTCTATGGATAGCCCTATTCTTCACTCCGCAACTCTCAGCAGCGGCAACATACGAGAATTTGCTCTCAGTCTTCATATATCCACTGTTATACCTACTGACTATAGGTCTGATTTCAGTTACAGCGGGACTTGTCAAGGAAAACGTAGTAAGCAAAGATCAACAAAGTTAGCGCCCTCTTAACGCTCATAGCAAAATTATAATAGGAAACTCCTACCTATTTAATGTGAAAAGAATGAACGTAAAGGAGATTCTAAATTCTCTAATCAAAGAAAAAGCGCCAGGACCAGCCTTAACCTTTACATTATTACACCTAATTAAAGCTCTTGAATTAATGGCTGAAGGCCCAATTGGAAGAGGAAAACTTGCAAAAAACTTGGGAATAGGAGAGGGAACCGTACGCACAATAATAAAGCGTCTAAAAGATTCAAATATAATAGAGATTTCTAGAGAAGGCTGTCATCTTACAAGTTTTGGAAGAAAACTCTGGGAAAAATTCAAGAAGAAGATTCCTAAGAAGGTTTTTCTTGAGAAAAACGAGTTTTCGCTTGCACAGTATTCAGTAGCTGTCCTGGTTAAAGGATGCGGAAGCAAGGTTAGAACTGGCATGAAGCAGCGAGATGCGGCGATAATGGTGGGCGCAGATGGAGCGACAACCTTGGTGGTCAAGGACAAAAAGCTTATCATTCCTGGAGTAAGCGATAACATCGCGAAAGATTATCCGGTTGCATATAAGCAAATAGTTAAGCTTCTAAACCCTGAACAGAATGATGTGGTGATTGTTGGAACAGCGAAAACTAGAGAGAAAGCCGAATATGGAGCTTTAGCTGCAGCCCTAACACTCCTAGAAGACTAGTACGTATACTTGTCTCCTCCGGCTAAGACTCTTTCCAGAGCAACGTTAAGATTTATCATCCCCTCATTAGTCTTAGCCGAAACTGGAATAAGCAGAAAACGCATTCCAAGATTATATATAGCCTTCATTATTTCTCTACTAAGAATCCTTTTCGTTCCGCTAAGTTTTTGCTCTATCGCATCCTCAAGCATTTTAGGCTTAGCTGACCAATCAACTATTCTGTTGACATTTTCCGAATCAATCAGGTCGCACTTTGAAAGAACATGAATTTGCGGAGTGAGAAAACGGTTGTATACTGCAGCAGAAAGGAAAAGGTTTGAAACATAATTTAAAGGATTTAGACAGAAAACCGAGTCGAAAAGGTAAATTATGGCTTTAGGCTCCTTTGTCATCTCGCTTACAATATAGGGTCCGCTGGCTCTAAAAGCGAAAAGCTCCATCTGCCCCGGCGTATCAACAAGCACAATGTCGGGGTTTAAAGCCTCTATCTCTGCGGTTATCTTGTCGATTTCCTCAGCTATCAAATCGGCTGCCATTATTAACGCTGCGTTTGGGCCAAGCTTGTATTCATCCATCAAAGAAACCACGTCGATGTAATCCCTAACGTCAACATCCGGCGAGTAAGGTAATTCTAAAACTCCAGGATCTAAATTTACCGTTGCAACGTCTTGTTTCTGCATTTTCAGCCATTCCGAATATGCCGCTGTAAGCAAAGACTTTCCCGAACCAGCAGTTCCAATTATGAAGGCTATAAACATGAATGGGTTTCACCCTTGGGAATTTATCAGAATAATCTGTCTACTTTCATTTTTTGTTTACGGTTGCTTGGCACCCGGATTTTCCATCATCAATTCAGCGTCTAGCCTGCGCCTCATCGCAACCAAGATTTTCTAATTCTTTAAGTATCTAAAGTTTTTCGCTAATCTTCAATTTTTAAGGGTCTAACCTTTCCTCTCTTTGCCTTTATCATTTCTGAAATCTGAATTATTGCTTTTCCAACTCTCTTCTTGGCTGTTTCGGCGTCCGCGGAAGTTGTTGAAAAGTGAAGTTCAATTCTTGATGTTTTCTCTCCGCCTTTAGGATGAGACTTAATATAGACGTAGGGATTATCATGCATCACTCGGTCTATTATCGGCGCGATTTCAGATTCAACTATGCCTAAGACTTCGAGGCTAGTTTCGTAAAAGATCATGCCGCCGGCCTCTTTACGCAGAATTGGCAGAACGGACTCCTCAAATATAGCCTTCATTTCCGAGGGCACTCCCGGAAGCGCAATGATAATCGTATTGTTTACTTCTAAAAGTACTCCTGGAGCCGTTCCAACGGGATTCGGTAAAGGCTTTGCTCCTTCAGGTAAAGTAGCCATTTTTACCCTATGAGGAGTTAATTCCGCCTTCTCCATTTTTCCTTCTTTGACATACTGCTCATATTTTTCCTCTATCATTCTTAGAGCTTCATTATTAACCTTAAGTTCCAAATTTAGAGCTTTTGCTATTCCCTCCAGAGTTTTATCGTCGAATGTCGGGCCGAGACCGCCGGTTGTAATTATGAAGCGAGGCTTTCTCAGTAATGCTTCTTTTATTGCTGATGATATCTCTTCTAGGTTGTCTTCCACAGTTGTTATGCGTCTAACTTTAAGTCCAAGCGAGGTTACTCGCTTGGCGAGCCAGTGAGCATTTGTATTCAATGTTTTTCCTATTAGGAGCTCATTTCCGATACAGATTAACTCGACAATTGTCATAAGTTCACCATTCTTTCAGTAGACAATTAAGCATTGTTATGCTGGCTTGAATTAAAATGTTTAGCGGAACCTAAATATGAATAAGTCTAACGAATCAGAATTAGAAGTTGTTTTGGCTTTATTTTTTCTTGCTAAGCCACCATTTTAGGTATTCTCGTCTAAGTTTCTTTTTCTTTTCCTCTTCTGTTTCGAAGTCTGGCCTGAGTCTTTCCCTAAGCTCTATAAGTTCTTGGTGGGTGAGCATGAGCCCGCAGCTTTTACAGACATAGCGTTTTGTGGCTGGAACGTATATCATTTCGCCTCCGCATTCTGGACAGTATGGCATCCTTCTATCTTTTCCTCCGTTTCCATCAAGTGTACATTGAGAGAAAAATAGGTTTTGGTTCAAGTTATAAAATTGGTTAAGCCAGCTTCTCTAGCTATTTGTATGGCTTTTTCCATTTCGCTTCTTGTTAGTCTTCTTCTGAGCTCCGGAATCTCATGCGCCCGCCATTCCGGGCGATACTGAAACATAACGTTGGTTCTAGTTGAAGGCCCCAAATTCTTGCTTATCCAGTTTAGAATAGGCCTTACGCAACATTCCAAATGTTCAGGCAAAAC
>CAYXFE010000114.1:1253-3864 GCA_964464195.1 uncultured Candidatus Bathyarchaeia archaeon | reverse complement strand
ACAGCATATCATATAGGGCTTTAATACATGGCGGAAAAGCCTCTATAACCACTTCTTTTGGGATTTCTTCAAGCTTTATTTTCTCTCTTCTTGAGAATGTTAAATTTTTTATGGCTTCTATTTTTCTGGTGATGTTTTCTGGGAGCTCCGGCAGTTCTTTTGTTTCTGTTTTGCTTTCTATGTGCCGTTTCACCTCTTCTGATAGAAGTCTTGCCACTTCATTTTGGGTGAGGTATACGTTTCCATTCTCAACCAGCCTATTTACTAGCTTCCATTTTTTCTCGCGGAGGTTTTCAGTGTTTTTTAGGTAGTTTGTGAAGTGAATTTTAAACTGGTACGGCTGGCTGGCCATTTCTGCTTGTTTTATTTTCCACCCAAAATTTTCAGCTATTTTCATTAGTTTTTCTTTTGGCTCTCTTTTTAATAAGTCGTAGACTCTTTTCGCTTCGGCGAGCGCGTATCTCCTTTTTATTAGTGGGTCTTTGGTTGCCGCCGCCATTAAAACCGCAATTGGGAATGATAGTATTTCGATGTCTTCCTTTCTGGACCGGCTGGTTATTGTCGCGAAAAGTATGGCTTCTTGAAGTCGGCCTTCGGCTCTTTCCACTATGGGGTTTTGTGGTTCTGATAGGTCCTTTAGGTCTATTCCTATTTCTTTTACATATTCGGCTGCTTCTTTCAAGAAGGGATATTTTGCTAGGTCATTTTTTGTAAAGACCAATTTTGATGCCTAGACTATTCAACTTCTATTCTTGGAGCTAAGTAGTATACGAGTTTTCCTTCTCTTGGCTGCTGGAAATCCAGTTTTATTGGCATGTCTGTTGAGAATTCTAGGGTTGCAATATCGGATGTTGTTGAGGCTGACTTTACTATTTCAGATAGGTAGCTTAGGCTGTAGGTTGCCTTTGAGGGTTCGGAGACTTCGATATCTAGTAGTGCGTCTCCTCCCTTCTTTAGTTCGATTACTGCGCCCATTATGTCTCCCGACGCCCTTAAAACCAGCTTTTCGCTGTCAGCTTCGAACCTTACATGGTCGCTAACGAGTGCTGCTTCGCTCAAGGCTCCTTTTAAGCCGTCCGTTGTAACTTTAGCCTTAACATTAAAAGTAAGTTTCGGCGTGGGAATCTCCTCTTCGGCTGTTTCAAGAGTTGGCATAATAAATGTTCGCGTATACTTCCCAACAAGGGTTATCTGCATTTTTCCAGTTTTCTCGTCGAGGGAAAGCTCAACATGCTCATCCTTTCCAACTCTTCTCAAAAGTTTGAGCAGTTCGCTTATATTTATGCACATTTTTGTTGGTTGCTCACAAACATACTCGTCAAATACCGTTTTTGGCCATTCAAAGTCTACCATGGCCACGCGTGAGGGATCCATGGCCTTAAGATTCATTCCTTCAGGAGTTATATTGAAGGTGGCTTCATCTATTAGGGTTGATATTGCTGAAATCATGTTTTTGAGTAGGCGGGCGTCAGCCAATTTTATCTTGAACATGCTTTATTCTCTCCTTTAAAGCGTATATTGAACACTCGTCTAATAAGGCTTAAGGCTATAAGTGATTCGCGGGCGAGCATAAGCAGAGACGGAAAGTGTCAGTAAGTTATTCTATACGACGGTGAACTCTATTCTTTCTATGCCTTTACCCTTTGATTTTCTTCTTAAGAGTTTTATTCCGCCGATTTCGCCTGTTGATCTTACGTGTGTTCCGCCACATGCACATGCATGCCAATTTTCTATTTCAACTATTCTAACGGTTTGAACATGCGCTGGCAGGGTTTTTAAGGTCTCGTTATACTTTGCAAGATACTTTTCCGCTTCTTCTCGGGGCATCATTTTAATGATTACTGGCCTATCTTCAGCAACAACCTTGTTAGCTATTTTTTCTATTTCTGGGAAAAGTTCACGAATAGACTTTTCATATTTAAAATCGAATCTGGCTTTTTCCAATTCAATTGCTGAACCCACAATCTCTAATGGTTTTCCAATAGTTCTTCTAACGGCTTCTGAAAGTAGATGTGCAGCCGTATGAGTGCGCATTAAACGATAACGTCTACTCCAGTCAATGACGCCTTTAATAGTATGGCCTTCTGCTAATTTTCCTTCAATTTTATCTGCGAAATGAAAAACTTGATTACCTCTCTTTTCAACAAAGGTTATAATGGCTCTTCCAGTTTCGCTGAAAATTTCGCCCGTATCAGATGGTTGACCGCCGCCGAGTGGATAGAAAGCTGTCTGATCTAAAACTATTCCGAATTTGTCTTCAATTCTCTCTATTTTAATTATCTTTGCTTCAAATTCCCTTATATACGCATCTTTTAGATATAAAAGCCTCGTTTTCTCAGCCTTTTCCATAATGCTTCCCCTATAATTCTTCTATTGGAATTGCTGGTAAAGCTTCGATCTTGTATACTGCTGGAATGGAAATTCTTACAATAAAGTCTTTTGCTGAGGGCAAGTCTGGAGCGTCAAATATTACTGCACCATCATATTGTCCGAATAGAAAATAGACTTGATGAACTTTGACGTTGGATGGCGGAGTTACCGCCTTAATCCTTTTTAGGAAAGATGGTAAGTCTCCTGCCCTAGAGGCTGAAACTTTGAGTAGAGCTAAGAA
>CAYXFE010000114.1:0-1153 GCA_964464195.1 uncultured Candidatus Bathyarchaeia archaeon | reverse complement strand
TTAGTAGAAGGAGGGTTACTAATGGATGTTTTCGAAGCTATAAAAAGACGGAGAAGTATAAGAGCCTTCAAAAACATTGATTTACCCGAGGAAACGGTTGAAAAACTTATTGACGCAGCCCGCTGGGCACCTTCAGCCGGAAATATTCAGCCTTGGGAGTTCATAATTGTAAGGAATCCAGAGACTAAGCAAAAACTTTCGGAAGCCGCTTTAAATCAAACTTTCATTGAAGAAGCCCCCGTTGTAATAGTTGTATGCGCCGACTATAAACGTTCAAGTGCAGGTTATGGTAATAGAGGCGCGACGCTTTACTGTATACAAGACACTGCGGCGGCAATTCAAAACATTCATTTGGCAGCTACCGCCTTGGGACTTGGAACCTGCTGGGTTGGAGCCTTCCGAGAGGAACCAGTTAAAAAACTGCTTAAAATACCAGATGGAATTCGGCCTGTGGCTTTAATTCCTGTGGGTTATCCTGCTGAACAGCCAAGTCCAAGGCCTAGGAGACCGCTAAGTGAGATAATTCATCGTGAAATATTCTAGTCAACAATTTGAAACAGCTTAACTTAATATACCCTAATACTCCTTGATTAAATTGGAGGCCAGCAATTGAAGTATTCTCTTATTGCCGATGCCTATGAAAAGATTGAGGCTACGACTAAACGTTTGGAAATGACAGATTACCTAGTTGAACTTCTAAAGAAGACGCCTAAGGAATTGATTGATAAGGTTGTCTATCTCACTCAAGGAAAGCTTTACCCAGACTTTATGGGAATAGAAATTGGAGTGGCTGAAAAACTCGCCATCAGAGCCATAGCAAAGGCTTCAGGTCATAGCGAAAAGGAAATCGAAGAGGACCTCAAAAAAACCGGAGATATTGGAGAAACCGCCCAAAACTTTATTGCGAAAAAAAGGCAGGTTACACTTTTTCAGCAACCGCTAACCGTTCAGAAAGTCTACGAAACACTTGACAAAATGGCGAAGGCAACAGGCGAGGGAGCAATGGACTTAAAAGTGTCTCTTCTAGCCGGTTTACTTGCCAACGCATCGCCGAAAGAGGCAAAATATATTGTTAGAACGGTTACTGGAAAGCTTAGACTTGGAATAGCCGACATGACTGTGCTAGACGCATTGGCAATAGCCTATGGCGGCG
>CAYXFE010000113.1:0-3920 GCA_964464195.1 uncultured Candidatus Bathyarchaeia archaeon | reverse complement strand
TAATGACTTCCCCAATAGAGGCTCTAAGTTTATCTTGAAGATTCTTTAGCAGCTCTTGACCCTTTTCGGTTAGGGAGTAGCATTTTAATCTACGCTTTCCTCTCATAATCTGTCTGCTTACTGCGTAGCCTTCTCTTTCAAGCCATTGAAGAAAAGGATAAACTATGCTTGGCTTCAGTTTACGGCCAGTCAATGATTTAAATTCTCTGATAAGCTCATATCCATGTCTCGGCTTAAGGGACAAAAGCCAAAGGATAATGGGCTTCTCGAATCCCCTTATGAAAGCATTAACAACGTTAACCATATCCCCATCCAACCTAAATATTATGAATTATGACATATCAACATTTTGCCATTTTTAGAACAACTCAGCCAAATTTTAATATGCAAACAACCATCATCCTATTAGGTTAAATTGATGTCCGAAGTCGAAAGAGACCTAGTCAAGGCAATTATCAGGGGAATGAGCCGATCAATAATCCTTTGGCTAGTGAATCAAAAACCGATGTCCGGCTATAGCATTGTAAAAGAAATGAAAAGGTTAACTGGACAAAACATTCACTCGGGCATGGTCTATCCACTTCTATATGAACTAGAAGAGAATGGGCTAATAGTAGGAGAATGGAGCCAAAAAGGCAGAAGACGCATAAAACACTACACAATAACAGAAAAAGGCAAAAAACTACTAAACAAAATAAAAGAACTCTTCGAAATGCCAGTAAAAGAGGTACTAAAAGACCTCATAGGAGAAAACAAACAAATTTCTCCGAGTAGTCATTCACGATAAATTCAGATAAGAGCGCAACCTTCAACGTAACATTATTTTGTTCCCTAAATTCCATAATTAACTTCAACTTCTTTCCTTTTCTTAAATACTGGTGCTAGAGCTAATCCAGCTATAAAACCGCCTATATGCGCCCAGTAAGCGACTCCTCCGCCAACGTCATAAACCGCATAAAGCCATTGCAGCAGAAACCAGAAACCCAGAAAGAAGATTGCAGGTATGGCTGTCAGGAACGCCCATCCATAAAATACTAGAGTGATTACTCTAGCGCGTGGGTAAAGAAGGAAATAAGCGCCTAAAACTCCGGATATGGCGCCTGAAGCCCCAATGGTTGGAATAAAATATTCTTTCGGGTTTGTAAGCGACAGTATGTGGGTTATGCTGGCGATTATTCCGCATAAGAGGTAGAAAATTAGGTATCGTCCGCTTCCAAGGGCATCCTCGACGTTATCTCCGAAGATATATAGGTAAATCATATTGCCGAAAAGATGAAGAAAGTTTCCGTGAAGAAACATTGAAGTAAATAATGTGTAGAATCTTTCAAAATGTCCACTTACGAAATCGTTAGGGATTAGACCATAGTTCAAAATTATTTCATCATAGTTTCCGCTGAATAGATATAGGCTAAAGAAAACTGCAACGTTGACTACTATGAAAATCATGTTTAATATGGGAAACTTCGACGGAGGATTTTCATCCTTAATCGGAAACAATGAATCACCAGACTCTAAATTTTGTGGGCGTAAACATTAATATTCCTTGTCCTAAGTTGTGTTGCAAGGTGTAAAGGTTTGCAGATGCTTGTCTCATCAGACTTCCATGGAAACCTTTACGCCTTTCAAAAAATTGCTGTCAAATCAAAGCAATTAGAAGTAGATCTACTGGTGGCTTGCGGAGACATAACAAACTTTGGCACAGCCAAACAAGCCATGAAGCTTCTTTCAAACTTTGATAAGCTAAACATTCCAGTAGTTTTTGTTCCCGGAAATTGCGATTTACCCTCTGTCTTGGAAGTTGAAACAGAAAATTGCTCTAACTTGCATGGAAAATGCATCAAGATAGGCAATTACATCTTCGTCGGCATAGGCGGCTCTCCTCTTAGCCCACTTCACACTCCATTAGAATTTTCAGAAGACGAGATCTACAACACGTTAGAACTTGCTGTCTCCAAATGCTCCGAAAATAAGAAGCTAATACTTATTTCTCATACTCCACCATTCAACACTAAAGTTGACCTAGCTTTTAACGGCGAGCATATCGGAAGCCGAAGCATCCGAAATTTCGTGGAGAAGTATAAGCCAATCGCGGTTTTCTGCGGCCACGTTCATGAAGCAAGGGGAATCGATAAAATAGGCAACACAATAGTTGCGAATCCAGGGCCAGCGAGACATGGCATGTATGCATTGGCTGAAGTAAACGATGAAGTAAAAGTGAAATTGGAAAGTCTTGAGTAAACTTTAAAGGACATTTCGTAAACTACTTTTCAAATTAAAGTGATGAGAAATGCCACTTCAAAATGGAGATTTCATACTAATAGATTATGTGGGAAAAGTTAAGGAGACAGGCGAAGTATTTGACACAACAATTGAAGAAATAGCAAAAAAGGAGAGACTCTACAAGGAAGGAGAGATATACGAGCCAAAACTTGTCGTTCTAGGCGAAGGATGGATACTAAAGGCGTTGGAGGAAGAAATTCTAAAGCTTGATGTAGGAAAAAAGTCAACAATCGAAATTCCGCCGGAAAAGGCTTTCGGCCCTAGAGACCCCAACAAGGTTAAGCTTGTCCCGCTTAGAAGGCTTGTAGCGAAGGGGATCACTCCACAGGTAGGGATGAGAATTGAATATGAAGGAAAAATGGCGACTGTAAGAACCGTGGGTGCCGGAAGAGTTCAATTAGACTTCAATCCTCCACTAGCCGGAAAAACCCTTCTCTACGAAGTTACAATTCAGAAAAAGCTTGAGACAAAAACTGAAAAAATAAACGCGCTAATTCACAGAAGAATACCGGTTGTAGAGATTGAAAAATTCAAATTAAAAATAACCAAGACTAATGTAACCATAGAAATGCCGGAAGACGCATTTTATATCGAAGGAATACAGCTTGCTAAACGCGGCATAGCAATGGACATACAGAAGTTTTTCCCAGAAGTCACAACTGTGAAGTTCATTGAAACTTTTAAGAGGGAATCCTCCTAAGTTTGACTATTCTAAGAGAATTCCCAGCTTCGCAATCAATTTTTTCGCCTAATTCAACTATTTCGCAGCGGTCTCCATCATAAATTCCAACCGGAAAGCACAAACTTCTGTATTTACATGCAAGATTTCCGCATGCGATTTTATGAAATGTTATTACTGCCCCTTCTAGAGCTATTCTCTGAGGAATTACCGCGGAGATTTCGCTTTCTACGACCTCAACAACTCTTACTCCTCCTTCATGTAAAGGACATGGAAAAGTTTTCTCTCTAAGCCCAACAATCCTATAGACTCTTCCAGCCTCTAAGTTTCCAATGCAAACCCTGTAATATTCGCATTTTTCACATTTCTCGCTTGGAGCTTCATGCAAAAACTCAAATCCTTTACGAGCCTGCTTAACTCCAACCATCGTGATAATTTTCTCTTTCTTTGCCTTCCTTGACATTTAATGCTCCACTCCGAGAATAAATTCAATTTTAGTGTATAACGCCTGTTATTTTAGCTATTTTCTCGGCGTTTTCGACGGTAAGTTGCTTCTCATTCAGAATTGTATATCTTTCAGGCCTAACATCCTTTGCCTTAACAATGGCCTCTACTACCTTTTCAGGCTCAACTTTAAGCTCTTCAGCCGTTGTAGGCGCACCAACCTTCTTCAGGGTTTCTTTAACTTTTTTCCAGTTTATTCTGTGCAGATAACCCATTATTATTGTTCCAACTCCGCATTGTTCTCCATGCATTGCGTGTTGGGAATCTATTAGGTCGAGTGCGTGACTAAATAGATGTTCTGAGCCGCTGCATGGCCTGCTGCTTCCGGCTATGCTCATTGCTACTCCGCAGCTTATAAGCGCCTCCAAGAGAACTCGTAGGCCCTCATTGCTGCCCGGCTTTATCAAGTCCGCATTTCTAACAATTAGCTTAGAGCTCATTAAGGCTAGACTTGCAG
>CAYXFE010000112.1:0-3986 GCA_964464195.1 uncultured Candidatus Bathyarchaeia archaeon | reverse complement strand
GAGTTCTTGTAGACCTGAACAACGGAAAAATCCTAGCCCGCGCCTCAACCTTAAACAAGCAAATAACCTACGGCGAGGAATTACTTACAAGAATAGCCTATGCAAGCAAGCCGGAAGGGCTAAAAAAACTTCAAAGCGCAGCCGTTGAAAGCATAAACGAAGTAATTGATAGGTTAACGGCAGACGCCAAGGTAAAATATGATGACATAACGGACGTATGCATAGGCGGAAACACCGTAATGAATCATCTTCTCGTAGGGAAAGACCCCACATACTTGGAAATGGCCGATATCGAAGTTTCAAGAGACCCATTTATCATAAAGGCAAAAACTATAGGGCTGAAAATAAATCCGGAAGCATACATTTACTGTCTACCTAACGTAAGCCGATTCCTCGGAGGCGACGCAATAGGAGACGTAATCGCTTCTGGAATGCATACTTCTGAAGAGCTCTCCCTGCTCGTTGACTTGGGAACAAATGGAGAAATAATCTTCGGAAACGAAGATTGGCTGGCTTCTGCCTCATGCGCTTCCGGTCCAGCCTTCGAAGGAGCCGGCATAAAGTTTGGAATGCGCGCAATGCATGGAGCAATAGAACACGTCAAAATAGATCCAAACACCTTTGAGGCTTCTTACAGCGTAATTGGAAACACAAAGCCTAGGGGAATATGCGGTTCAGGCATAATAGACGCTGCAGCCGAAATGTTCTCCGTCGGCATCCTAGACTTTGCGGGAAAACTTGTTGAAGGAAAAACTTCGCTCGTAAGAAGAGGACCGGACGGCCTAGAATACGTGCTGGTTCCAGCCGAGAAAACGGCTATTGGCAGAGATATAGTGATAACCCAGCGGGACATCGACTATTTAATGGATTCTAAGGCTGCTGCGTGCGGAGCAATAGGAGTCCTCATGAAGAAATATAAGATTTCAATTTATGATGTGAAGAATGTATACCTTGCAGGAGCCTTCGGGGCATATACAGACCTAAAAAACGTAGTAAAGTTTGGAATATTCCCAGAATTTCCAAACGCAAAGTTTCATCCGATAGGAAACGGTTCGCTTTCAGGAGCCTACGCCACGCTGATTTCAATGAAGAAGAGGGAAGAAGCAAAGATGATAGCTGAAAAAATGGTTTACATAGACCTCCTCATCGACGTAGACTTCATAGAGGAGTATTCAGCGGCAATATATATTCCGGGGAAGAGAGAGTTCTATCCAACATACTATTCCCAACATAAATTGCCAACCTAAAAGTTTATTGTACCTAGATATTCGGAGGAAAGATATGGCTGAAGAAGATAAAGAACTTGAAAGAATACGTCTAAAAAAGCTTAAAGAAATGCTTAAACGACAAGCCTTGAAGGAAAAGAAGACAGTTGAAAAGCAGAGAAAAATTATAGATAAACCACTAGAACTGACGGATTCCACATTCACAGAGTTTGTACAAAACAATTCCTTTGTAGTTGTTGACTGCTGGGCTCCATGGTGCGGTCCATGCCTCATGATAGCTCCAATCATAGAAGAACTTGCGAAGAAATATGCTGGGAAAATAGTTTTTGGAAAATTAAACGTAGATGAAAATCCGATAACCGCCTCGCGTTATCAGATTATGAGCATTCCAACTCTACTGGTTTTTAGAAACGGTAAACTTGTCGACACGATAATTGGTGCAATGCCAAAAGAAATGCTTGAAGCCAGAATAACACGATTCCTCCATTAACGCTTTAAATGTATCTGAAAAGAAGGAAAAGCAGAATGAATAATAAAGTTGGAACTCCGTTAAAATTTGTTTTCAGCCGTACGTCTTTTAAAGGTGTCAGCGGAATAATGTTTAACGAAAAGGAAAATAGAATAGTTGCAAGCTTCAAACTACAAGTAGAAGATGGGCATTCTTTGGTTCTTAAGACCGTCTACAGAGAAGAAGGAAAAATCATTTTGGCAGTTTTCGATAAATTTCTTTCAAGGTATGGCTGGAAAAAACTTGAGTTTAAAAACAAGCCTGGACATGTTGTTTCTATATGGAAGATTAACCGTGACTTAAACACTGTTTTTGATAGAATCCAAGAATTAGCGAAATATATAAATTCAACGTAGCGTCCTACACATGAGATATCAACATGTGCCTTTTAAAGGTGTATTTAGACGGAGAAGAGGGAAGAAAGCTAATTGCCGAAGAAATAGCCTTAGTCACTAACCGTAATGGAAATGTAACATTGAAAAACCTAAAATTTGAAGAAAAAACATTAAACAATGTCGAAATAGTTCTTATCGACACATTAAATTCCTTTTTAATTCTTAGAAGGAGGAATAAGCTTGAAAATAATGATTTGCGGTAAAGGAGGAGCGGGAAAATCAACAATTTCCGTTCTTATGGCTAAAGCCCTAGCGAAAAAGTATAAGACCTACCTTATTGATTCAGATGAATCCAACGTTCTGCTTCCTAAAATGCTCGGCGTAGCTTCTCCAAAACCGTTAGTCGAATATCTTGGCGGAAGAAAGAGTATTTTTGAGAAGGGAGAAGTTAACATCGTGAATGCTCTAGCCAAGGCAGGCAAAGGAATAAGGCTTAACGAACTGCCCGGAGACTATGTTTCGGCTTCTCCTGAAGGAATCAAACTGATAACTATTGGTAAGGTTAGAAACTTCGGCGAAGGCTGTGCTTGCCCGCTGAATTATTTGACAAGAACCTTGCTGAAGAACTTGGTATTAAATGAGAATGAAGTTGTTTTGGTTGATACTGATGCTGGAATAGAACATGTTGGGAGGGGAGTTGAAGAAGGCTGCGACGCTATAATGGCTATCGTAGACCCAACCGCCGAAGCTTTAACGCTAGCTAAAATTCTCAAAGAAACATTCGAAAAACTTCACAAAAACTTCTGGCTAGTACTGAATAAAGCAACGCCGAAAGTAGCAGATTCCATAGAAAAGAAAGCAAAAGAAATGGGGCTAAAAATAGATGGAAAAATAAGATTTGACGAAAACGTTTTCCTTTCCTGCCTAGAAGGAAAAGAATTAAACGCCAGCGAAGCCATGCTTGACGTAGAGGAATTATTAAGGAGCCTAAACATAATTTAACTTGGTAATCCTAAAGTGAGCATGTGATGAGGCTTTCGCAAAATAAGCTTGTTTCCATAATGAAGTCCCTCTTTAACGAGGACGAAGAAATAAGTAAGATGATAGTTGAACTTTTACTTACTGAAAAGCGGCAAATAGATTTTAATGAAATTTTATCGGCAGCCAAAAGAATAGAAAAAGAAGAAAAAGCCGAAAGCTTAGCTGTAGAGGCAAGTCTGGCTATGGAATATTGGAAGCTCATGCTTCCGGCGAGAACAAAGCATCAAGGCAGTATTCAATGGAGTAATAGGTTAAACAGACCTAAACCAGGAGAAAAATACGAGGTCCCCCCATGCATAGCATTCGCGTTTAAACGTTTAATGTCTGAAGGCATATGGAACTGGAAATTAGCCGTCAAGGATTATCTAGACGAAATAAAGGAGCCAAACCAGCAAGTTACAATTGATATAGTAGAGGATTTAGTTAAAAATGCTTACTTGAAGCGATTTGTAAGTAAGGCACTTCTTGAAAATATGTGTAAGCAGCATAATTATCCGAAAGATGCTGATGTCCTAATCGCCGAGCTTAAAGCTGGAGGCGTAATAAGCCCCTGCGTTGAATACTCCCTCTTCTCAAGGAAAATTTTTGAAAAATTCATCAGAGGCTTCTCTAAAACTGGCCCATTATACGAATTGAATAGAGCTCTTTTTATTCTCGAATTAAAGGAATGAAAGGCAGATATTATTGCGTATTAATAGCCTTAATATTCTGGTTAGTCCTTTTATCCTCTCTGCGCACCTTATATGCATCCATAATTATTGGCTAATCTTTCGATTAACATTGAAGCGGGAACATAGTGGCTGTTGGAAAATTTTAATGGGTGTTTTAAGTTATGGTTTATTGGAGTGTGAGTCTTTATGGTTGGGTATAGAGCTC
>CAYXFE010000111.1:2584-4083 GCA_964464195.1 uncultured Candidatus Bathyarchaeia archaeon | reverse complement strand
AAATGCTATAAGAGTTTGCTTGAAATGCCTGAAGAATTGCAGAAGCAAGTTGAAATAGTTGACATTTTTAGGCCTTCAGACAAGGTTATGCCAATTGTTGATGAAGCTGTTAAGCTTAAGGAGAAGCATGGAAACTTGAAGGTTGTTTGGATGCAGCTAGGCATAGCCAACGAGGAAGCTGCCAGAAAGGCGGAAGCTGCTGGTCTAAAGGTGATAATGAACAAGTGCATTATGAGCGAGCATAAACGTCTTATAGAAGAAGAGGATAAGGAGTTAGAGCAAATAAAACGGAAAAAACTATTGCGCATGATTAAAGAGAAGGGGAAAGTCATGAGTGAACCAATCAAACTTACAGATTCAAACTTTGAAGAAACCGTAAAGAAGTATGACTTGATGATTGTCGATTTTTGGGCTCCATGGTGCGGTCCATGTCTAGTCGTATCGCCAATAATTGAGGAGCTGGCTGAGGAATACGCTGGAAAGGTTGCGTTCGGAAAATTAAATGTTGATGAAAATCCTAAGACAGCCTCAAAATTCGGAGTTTTCAGCATCCCCACAATAGTCTTCTTAAGGAAGGGAGAAGAAATTGATAGAATTATCGGCGCGGTTCCCAAAGACTACATCAAAGGTAAAATTGAGAAATACTTGAAGTGATAGGTATGGAACTGCTGGAAAAGAGGTTGATAGCTTCACTACTTCTGCTTTTAGGATTCTCCTCGCTTCTAATTGCAGCTTACGCTGGACAGCTAGACTACGTTTTAGACCTTATAAAAGGCATTATAGAGTCTACGGTAGCTGGCCTCTAGAAGAGTCAACCTTAATTATGTTCAATGAAATATTGTTTGGAAAGGAGGAGATTTAATGCCTATAATAAATAGTTTAGACGCCGAAAAAGAAGCAATACTCCAAACGGCCAGGCTTATGCTTGTATCGGCGAGAACCGCTCCAAAAGCAGGCGGAATAGACGACGTAACAGCAGCAATTGTTTATGGCGAAGAGAAAGAAAAAATAGCAGCTGAAATGGAGAAAATAGCGGAGGAAAGGCAGATTCCAGGATTTACACGTGACGCAAGAAATGTGCATGACTCCGACGTAGTTGTGCTCATAGGAGTAAGGGGCACCAAAAGTTTCGGCCTAAACTGTGGAGGATGCGGCTACAAATCCTGTAAAGAATTTGAGGAAACCGCGAAAGAGTTAGGTCAAGACTTTATTGGGCCAAATTGCATATTCAAGCTTCTAGATTTAGGAATAGCCATAGGCTCCGCAGTAAAGACAGCCGGCATACTTAATGTTGATAATCGAATTATGTATCGGATTGGCGTGGCGGCGAAGAGGCTCGGCATGCTTCCTGAAGCAAGCGTAATTATGGGGGTTCCATTGTCGGCTAAAGGCAAAAGCATATACTTTGACCGCAAATAGGGCTAGCCATAATTCTTCTTAATCCAGTCTTCTAGGCCTTCATCCCTTATTTCTTCAAGCGTTCTAATGCATTTTTCTCC
>CAYXFE010000111.1:0-2484 GCA_964464195.1 uncultured Candidatus Bathyarchaeia archaeon | reverse complement strand
CCGGCTCTGCAATTTCCTCCTCTGCAGTAGATTTCACTTGAAAGCCATTTCAGAGCTTTGCTTAACTCTTCGTAATTGCATGTTCCATATTTTTCGGCGATAAACCTTAATTCTGGATGCTTGTCCAAGATTTCAAGAAGATTCCTTGCAGTTTCTCTTATTTTTCCTGTATGCCATTCGCATGATGGGCAATAGAATCCGCAATATCCCACATACCGTTTATATTTCTCCTTCAAGTCTTAACTCCCGGTTAAAGGTTGAGGTTAAACTTTTATAACAATTTTGAGGGTACAATTAACGTGGATAAGTAAAATGAGTGTAGCAGATGCGGAAAAAGCTAAGAAACCTAAGCTTCCAAAGAGGAGACTCATCGCAAAACGTAAAAGGAAAAGAAAAGCTAAGGCTAAATAGATAGGTTTTAAACATTTACACATAATCCTTAAAAGCATACTTGTCATTCCATATTTCACAATTAAAAGCTGAAGGAGAGTTTAAGGCTAGCATGGCAAAATTTAAGATAGTGCTCTCAGACCCCGAAACTGGAAAAGCCCAAAAAATAGAGCTTGAAGAGGCCAAGGCTGTTCCGCTCATAGGAAGAAAAATAGGCGAAATAATTGACGGAACAATTCTTGGCTTGTCCGGCTATAAAATTCAGATAACGGGCGGAACAGACAAGGATGGATTCCCAATGCGACCAGACATTCACGGTGGAGTCCGTAGAAGAGTCATAGTAGGCAGCGGACCAGGCTTCAAACCGAAAAGGAAGGGTGAAAGAAGAAGAAAAATGCTTAGAGGAAACGTAATAACCGAAGAAATAGTTCAAATCAACATGAAAATCGTGGAAAAACCAAAAGTAAAAGCCAAAAAGGAAAAAGCTGAAGAAAAGAAAGAAGAAAAAGAAGAGAAGAAAGAGGAGAAGGAAGAAACCGCAGAAGAGAAAAAGCCCGAAGGTGAAAAAGCCGAATGAAGCCGCTGCCAAAACAGCCGGAATGTAACATAGGAACCATAGGTCACGTTGACCATGGAAAAACAACGCTTGTTCAAGCTATAACAGGCGTTTGGGCGGCACGCCACAGCGAAGAACTAAAAAGGGGAATAACGATAAAGCTTGGCTACGCTGATGCTCCAATTTATAAGTGTCCGAAATGTCCACCGCCTCAATGCTATGGCACCGAGCCAAAATGCATCCATTGCGGTTCAGAAACAGAATTCTTAAGAGCAGTAAGCTTCGTAGACGCGCCAGGCCATGAGGCATTGATGGCGACCATGCTTTCAGGCGCGGCGGTGATGGATGGAGCCCTACTTGTTATTGCAGCTGACGAGCCTTGTCCGCAGCCGCAGACGAGGGAGCATCTAGCAGCCATCGAAATAGTTGGTATAAAGAACATTGTTGTTGTTCAGAATAAGATAGACGTCGTCAGTAAGGAGAGGGCATTAAAAAGCTATGAGGAAATAAAGGCTTTCATTAAAGGAACAATTGCGGAGAATGCTCCAATAATTCCGGTTTCAGCCCAACAAAAAGTAAACATTGACGCTTTGCTTGAGGCAATGGAAGAACATATTCCAACTCCGGAAAGAGACCCAACAAAGCCTCCGAGAATGTATGTTGTCCGCTCATTCGACATAAACAAGCCTGGAACACCCATAGAAAAGCTTGCAGGCGGAGTAATAGGCGGAACAATACTGCAGGGAAAATTCAAAGTAGGCGAAGAAATCGAAATTAGGCCTGGAGTCCGCCTAGAAAAACATGGAAAACCATACTACGAACCGCTCTACACAGAAATAACAAGCCTCCAAGCCGGAGGAAGAAATGTTGAAGAAGCCTACTGTGGAGGTCTAGTAGGAGTAGGAACACTTCTAGACCCTTCCCTGACAAAGGCGGACGGCCTAATAGGAAATCTGGTTGGAAAGCCAGACACTCTACCGCCGACGCTAGATGAATTAACGCTAGAAATACATTGTTTCGAAAAGGCGGTAGGAACAAAGGAGCTAATTGAGGTTGAAAAGGTGAAGGTTGGCGAGACATTGCTGCTTGATGTTGGAACAGCCATAACAGTAGGCGCAGTAACGTCAGTAAAAGGAGAAAATGCAACCCTAAAACTTGCTAGGCCAGTATGTGCAGAAGAGGGAGGAAGAGCAGCCGTAAGCAGAAAAATAGCTGGAAGATGGCGACTAATAGGATACGGAATAATAACCTAAAGAGAATTAATTTTCCCTTCTTTGCGTTATCTAAAAAATTAGCCTCCTAACCTAGCTGTACATCACCCAAGACATTTTCCTCGTTTTCTCCATTATCCTAAAAAGAGTAATATGAGGTTACGTCAACTACTAATATGGACATACAAATGGGTGATAGACGAATATTCGTCATCCAAAAACATGCTGCTAGACGGTTACATTATGATTTAAGACTTGAAATGGATGGTGTTCTAAAAAGCTGGGCTGTTCCTAAGGAACCGCCAAGAACTGCTGGAATTAAACGTC
>CAYXFE010000110.1:0-4089 GCA_964464195.1 uncultured Candidatus Bathyarchaeia archaeon | reverse complement strand
CTCCATTCTCTATAATCCGTTATTACCTTAATGTAGCCTTTCAGCATTTCATCGACTTCTGAATCGCCAGTGTCGACCCGTAGACATCCTCCCTCAATTCTCTGAATCTTACTTTTCGTCGCAAGCACTATTATATGCTCTTTTCCAACTCGCTTTATTATTTCTGGGCTTATCTGCTGGTTTCCACGGCCGAAAATCATTCCCTGCCCGCCGATTGGAGAGACAATTATCCATGTGTTTTTCCAGTCCTTCACGTTTTCCAGGAGAGTTTTCTCATTTACATCGTTGATTACTTTTCCGTTTTGGTATAGGTCTACGCCAAGAACCGTCTTTTTTATTCCGAGCATGTCGGCTAGAGTCTTTACTGTTGTTCCAGGCCCCAAAATATAGGTGGCGTTTGGCTTCATGCTTTCAATTACGAATTTTGCTATTGCCCGCTGATTCTCCTTTTCATCAGCCGTCTCCGGGCTGACCTGCTTCGTTCCTTGAATTCGCATGGGCATGTAAGGGCCTTTCAAGTAGCCGTAAAGCCTTATTGCAAATCTGTCGCTTCTTATGGCTGTTTCATCAGCGTCCATAATTTCGAATTCGGTTATTTCAGCCTCTCCATTTACGTATGCTTCGAGAACCTCAACTGCCTCGGCTGGATTAACTGCGAAGATTCCGCTGTACATTTTTACGCCTGCTGGAACGCCTAGGACTGGGGTTTCGCTTTCCTTCTCTTTTAGGGCGTCGAGTATGTCTCTGGCTGTTCCGTCTCCGCCGACAAAAACTATTAGATCAGCCCTGTAATTCTCTGAAACAAGCAGTTTTGTCGCCGCCTTAGTGTCTTCGGCTGTTGTCCTTTCCTTTCTTGGCAATGGAAGAATTTCAGCGTTTATTCCAGTCTCTTTGGCTTCTTCCTCACCCATTATTCCAGGACAAGTTATGACTTTTATTTTTGGAAGTATTTCGCTTTCCTTTAGTTTTTGTAGGAATTCCTTTGCCCTTTTCGGCGCTACTGGCTTTGCTCCTAGGGCTATTGCCTTTTCCAGCACGCCATCTGTTCCCTTTAGGCCTACGCGTCCGCCCATTCCGGCTATTGGATTTACTATGAAGCCTATCCTCATTTTCACCACGGCGTTAGCAACCTTAATATGCCTAAACTTAGTCATTTAAGTTTCCAATTTGCGTGTGCGGATTGTTATGAGCATGTATGCAATAGTTAAATCTAGGAGGGGGCCGGGCGCGGAGCTAAGCCGGGTTGAAATTCCAAAGATTGGAAAGAATGAGGTTCTGGTTAAGGTTAAGATGGCTTCGATTTGCGGAACGGACGTTCACATTTGGGAATGGAATGAGTGGGCTCAAAGCAGAATTAAGAAGATTCCGTTAATTTTTGGTCATGAATTCTGCGGAGAAATAGTGGAAATCGGAGAAAACGTGAAGTCGCTTCAGGTAGGCGACTTTGTATCGGCTGAAACCCACATTGTAGATGAGACATGCTATCAATGCCGAACGGACAGAATGCATGTATGTAAAAACATGGAAATTCTAGGCGTCGACAGAGACGGAGTATTCGCCGAATACGTTGCGTTGCCAGCCCTAAACGCATGGAAAAACGACCCGAACCTAGACCCAGCCCTAGCATCAATACAAGAGCCGCTAGGAAACGCCGTCCATGCAGTATTGCCCAAAGACCACGTTGAGGATATAGCCGGAAAAACAGTTGCAGTTCTAGGCTGCGGACCAATAGGGCTCATGGCAATAGCAGCCGCCAAAACCCTCGGCGCTTCAAAGGTTTTTGCTACTGCCGGAGGCAGAAACCTCGTGCGCATGGAGCTCGCCAAGAAAATGGGAGCCGACCTAGTTTTAAGCGCCAAAGAATACGGCGACAAAATTGTGGATATAATTCTTGACGAAACTGATGGGGATGGCGTCGACGTTGTTTTGGAGATGTCTGGCGCGCCAGCGGCACTTAAACAAGCATTTAAGATTTTGACTCCTGGCGGTAGGGTTTCGCTTTTAGGCTTGTTTGATAGGGCTGTTGAGTTAGACTTTAACAATGCAATCATTTTCAAGTCAGCCGTTGTCTACGGGATTACTGGACGCCGAATGTTTGAGACTTGGTATCAGGTGAAGGGCTTACTTTCCAGAGGAGACTTTAGGGAGAAAATTAGGCAGATAATTACGCATAGATTTCCAATGAAGGATATTGCGAAGGGCATGGAAGCCATAGAACGGAAGCAGGCTGGAAAGGTTGTTCTTGAGCCAGTTTGGGAATAGGCAAATGTTAATAGGCTGGAATATATGAAACTGAAATTGTAACGCTGTTCGAGGTGAGCATGATTGACCGTTGAGAAGCCTAAAAGAAATCCAACAGCATTCTTCCGAGAAGAATATGAAAGACTTGTACGTGAAGGACTAAACTGGGAATTAAAAATTCTTGAAAGCGCAAGCGAGCCGGAATGCATCGTAAATGGAAGAAAAGTAATCATGATGTGCGCCAACAACTACCTAAACTTGGCGACGCATCCCAAAGTTGTTGAAGCAATGATTGAAGCAACCAAAAAGTATGGTGCTGGAGCTGGAAGCGACCGCTCAATAGCGGGAAACATGTCAATCCATGAAGAATTGGACAGAACCCTCGCAAGATTCAAGCGTGCACCCGCATCACTAACATTCCAGACGGGATTCATGGCAAACGAAGGATTAATTCCGCAACTAGCCGACAGAGGAGACCTATTCGTTTCAGATGAGCTGAACCACGGCTCAATAATCGACGGAATAAGACTAAGCCACGCGGACCGCGCCATTTATAAGCATAAGGATGTGGCAGACCTCGAAAGAGTCCTAAATGAAGCTGAAAAGCATGATCCGCCCTATAGGCGAATATGGATTATAACCGACGGCGTATTCAGCATGGACGGAGATTTAGCGCCCCTGCCGGAAATCGCAAAGCTAGCCGAAGAGTATGGTGCAGGCGTTTATGTTGATGACGCCCATGGAGAAGGAGTCCTAGGCGAAGGAGGACGTGGAATAGTAAGCCACTTCCGATTAACACGCGACCAAGTCCATATAGAAATGGGAACCTTTTCAAAGGCGTTTGGAGTTATAGGCGGCCACATAACCGGAAGCGAAGACCTAAGAAACTTCGCATATAACAAAGCCAGAACTTGGCTGTTAAGCGGAGCCATGCCTCCAGGCGTGGCGGCTGCATGCAAGGCTGCAATTGAAGTTTTGGAGTCTAACCCGCAGCTTGTGGACATGGTTTGGGAGAACCGCCGCTACTTTATGGAGGAGATGGAAGCCCTAGGATTCGACACTGGAAACACTGAAACACCAATCATTCCAATAATGTGTGGAAGAAGCAAGACAGCCAGAGACCTAGCCGACTATGTTTGGCGAGAAGGAATATTCGTTCTCCCAATAGTCTATCCAATGGTTCCAAGAGAAAAAGCAAGAATAAGAGTTCAAGTATGCGCCAAACACACGCGAGAACACCTAGACAAGGCAATAGAAGCCTTCAAGAAGGGCGGAAAAGCCGTAGGCCTCATCTAAACCCCTTCCATTTTCCTAATTTTTCTGATAGTGAAGAATTTTGGATATTAAAGCTGAAAAGCAGAGGCTTAGAGAGAAAATTTGGAGAGAAATACAAGAAAGAGGAATAGCGAAATTTCCGCCATGCTGGGGAAGAATACCAAACTTTCAAGGAGCAGAAAAAGCTGCAGAAAACCTAAGAAAACTTGAGGAATGGAGAAAAGCAAAAGTAATATTCGTTAGTCCAGATTCTCCTCAGCGAAAAGTTAGAGAGAACGCCCTAAAAGACGGAAAAATTCTTGTTATGGCATCTCCAAGGCTCAAAAGAGGGTTCCTAGTAATAAAGCCGGAAAAAGTTAGGGGCAGAGAAGCCTACGCCTCAACCATTAAAGGAGCATTCCGCTACGCAGAACAAACCCAAAACTTTCCAAAGCCAGACCTAGTCGTAACTGGAAGCGTAGCCGTAGACGTTCACGGTAATAGGCTTGGAAAGGGCGGAGGCTACGGAGACCGCGAACTCGAAATTATAAGAGGTAGATTCGGAAAGGTTCCGGTCGTCACGACTGTTCATGA
>CAYXFE010000109.1:0-4092 GCA_964464195.1 uncultured Candidatus Bathyarchaeia archaeon | reverse complement strand
ACGCAGTCATAAGCACACGCCAACTCGTAGCAAGCATAGAACAAAAAATCCTACTGGAGAGAACGGCGGAAATAAGAGAAAAACTTGTTAAAAAATCAACGAATCAGAATGAGATAGATTGGAAGCCAGAATGGGAAGAATAATCTTCCTGTTTGTTTCCTTAAATTTTTATGTGGAATTTAGATGGGTTCCTTCGATCTAGAAGAGAAGAGGCTTAAGAAAGAAATAGTCAAAAGAAAAGCTAAAAAGGTTCTTTTACAGCTTCCAGAAGGACTAAAGCCTGAAGCAACCAAGCTTGCAAAAGTAATCGAAGAAGCCGGGGCAACGCCCTTAATTTTGGCTGAGCCATGCTATGGCGCATGCGACATAGCCCTAGAAGAGGCGAAGGCTCTAAAAGCGGATTTAATAGTGCATTATGGGCATTCTCCATTAATCATACAAGATGAAGTTCCAACCCTATACTTTCCGGCGAAAGCCAAGACAAGAGTTATATCAACCGTTCGTAAGGCCTTGCCGCTGCTGGAAGATTATAGCAAAATTGGACTTGTAACAACCATTCAGCATATACATGTTCTAGAAAAAGTGAGAAAAGCCCTATTGGACGCTGGAAAAGCAGTTGTCATAGGAGACGCTAGCAAAACAGCCCATCCAGGCCAAGTTGTAGGATGCGACTTTAGCAACGCACAAGCCATAGCTGAGGAAGTTGAGGCATTCCTATTCTTTGGCGGAGGACGCTTCCATGCGATTGGAGTTGCGCTTTCAACTGGAAAGCCAGTTGTGATTGCTGATCCATATCTTAGACAAGCCTATCGGCTGGAGGATGAAGTTAACCGAATTCTCAGACGGAGATGGGCGAGTATAGATGAAGCTAGAAAGGCCGAAACTTTCGGGGTGCTTATAGGACTAAAGGTTGGTCAGAAGAGGTTTAAGAAGGCTTTAGAAATTAAGAAGAAGCTTGAAGAGGCTGGCAGGAAGGCTTTCCTGATAGCATTAAGGGAGATAACTCCTGAAAGGCTTATGCAGTTTCCATCCGTTGACGCTTATGTTAACACTGCATGTCCAAGGCTTTCGTTAGATGACGCGCCGAAGTTTAGGAAGCCTTTGCTAACGCCGAGGGAACTTCAAGTGATGCTTGGAGAGTTAAGCTGGGAAGAAGTTTGCAGAAAAGGTTGGTTCGAAAACGAAATTTAGAAATTCAACTTTCAAAAGTTGAGCCTCATCCATCTCCGAAAGCTTATCTTGAACAGTACACGATTCCCGCCGATGTTGCCGCTGAAATCCTATACTTGGCGGCGTACACATTTGATGACATTATAGATAAGACTGTTGTAGACTTGGGCTGCGGGACGGGGCGACTTGCTATAGGAGCCGCCTTATTGGGCGCCAGAGAAGTTGTGGCAATTGATATAGATGGGGTGGCTGTGGAAACGGCTAGGAAAAATGCTGAAAAATTGGATGTTAGGGATAAGATTCATCTGGTTATAGGTGATGTAGAGGCCTTAACTGGGAGATTCGATACGGTTCTGCAGAACCCCCCATTCGGCGTCCAAAGAAGAAGGGCTGACCGAAAATTCTTGTTGAAGGCTTTAGAAATTGGAAGGTGCATCTACTCGCTTCATAAAGTCGAGAGTAGAGATTTCATCAAAAGGTTTATTGAGAAGCATGGAGGAAAAATTACGGGAATATTTCCATTTAAAATATGGATTCCGCATACTTTCCCGTTCCATACAAAACCAAAACATCCAGTTAAAGTTGAACTTTACAGAATAGAAGGAAAATAGCATGGTTAATGCTTACAGCGAAAGGCGTAGCGGAAAATTCGTGGTTCCAGGAGAAAAACTAGGCGTAATAGAGGAGTTCATGCCCGGACCTGGAACATACGTTCATAATGGGACAATCTACTCAAAGATTACTGGCCGAACCCTCGTGGATGTTTTAAGCAAAAAGGTTTCGGTTTATCCGGTCGTTCATACGGCTCCAGTTCCACGTGTGGGAAGCATAGTTATCGGTCAAGTCTATAACGTTCAGTCGAAAATTGCAATCATAAGGATATGGCGGATAGGCAAGAAATTGCTCTCCGGATTCTTCAGCGGAATTCTTCACATTTCCGACGTATCAAGAGGATACGTGGAGCATATGCATGACGTTTACAAGACAGGTGACATTGTAAGAGCCAAAGTTATAAGCGAAAAGAACAGAGCCTATCACCTATCAACTGCGGAGAAAAATCTCGGCGTAATATACGCGTTCTGCTCCGGCTGCGGGCACCTTCTCAATCTTGAGAGGGGACGACTTAAATGTCCAAGATGCGGAAATATTGAAAAACGTAAAGTAGCATCTGACTATGGGAGGACAATCTAAATGAAAATTAAAGTATTGAAAAGAGAAGCAAACGAGCTAAAATTTGAACTTGAAGGTGAAGGGCATACTTTCTGTAATCTGCTGCAAAAGGTTCTGCTTGAAAATGAGGAAGTTGAGATGGCAGGCTATCACATTGATCATCCACTAACAAGGAAACCCGTAGTCTATGTAAAAACGAAGGGCTCAAAGTCTCCGGAGAAAGTTCTAGTTGAAGCTGCGGAGAAAATTAAGCATATGCGAAAGGAATTTGAAGAGGCATTAAATAAAGCGTTAAAAGCCTAGTCTTCTTCTAGCTAAGGTAAGAAGCTTCTTAAATCCCTCAACAGCGTCTTCAGCCTCCTGAAGAATTTTTATAGCCTCTTGAAAGCTTAATGCGTCTTTAGCCCAGGCATAAAGTATTAATGCTTCAGCTGCATCCGCAAGTTTGTGGCTGTCAATTCTGTGCGGGAGGAAATCTCTTAGCCCAGCTGACTTAAAGGCTTCAGCCAAAATTTTCCCCTTAACCTTTCTTCCAGCGGGTTCTCCCTTCCTGATGGAAAGAGCCAGAGAATATATAAAATTTACATAGGCATCTCCAAGCCGGGCAAGCTTGTTATCCATCAAGACCTCTTTTATGTCCGCATATTTCTTGATGAATTTAAACTTCATTTGAACCGATTAACTTAAGGATTCCACCTATATTAATAGGATTCGAAGCTAAAATTAGAGGAGTCAAGGCTTGTCTCATAAAAGGTTTAGGTCCATAAAGCCTGAAATCCGAGTTTTGGGAGTTGACGACGGAGTTTTTATTCCGCACAGTAAAGGGCTTGTCGATGTAGTTGGAATTGTTTTTAGAGGTGGATACTGGCTTGACGGCGTAATGAGAACAGAAATTGAAGTTGACGGCTTGGATGCAACAGAGAAAATAGCTTCAATGATAATTGAGTCTCCACATTATAAGCAGCTCAGAATAATAATGCTGAGCGGAATAACATTCGCCGGCTTCAATGTAGTAGACATAAAGGAACTTTACAGTAAAACAGGCCTTCCTGTAATAGCCCTAACGAGGGATTTGCCAAAAATGGAGGAAATAAAGCAAGCCTTAGAAAATCTTCCTGAAAAGGAGAAGAGATGGAAAGCTATACTGAACGCTGGAGAAATTTTTGAAGTTCAAACCAGAGAGGGAGAAGAGCCAATTTACATGCAAATAGCCGGAATAGAAAGGGAAGACGCCGAAAAAATAGTTAAAATAACCTCAACTCGAAGCAACATTCCCGAACCACTAAGAGTAGCCCACATAATCGCTTCTGGGCTAACAAAATTTCGCGAAATGAAGGGCTGAAACTTCTGTTAGAGGAGTTTATCAATCTTTATTTGCGAACAAAAAGATTTAATAGATACGATGTTAGGGAAGTCAACGGACATAAGTTAGGTGGAGTCCATGGAATTCTGTCCAAAATGCGGAAAGAGACTGGTGCCCACCAAGAAGAAAGAGGGCAAAAAGAACATACTGGTTCTTAAATGTCCGAAATGTGGGTATGAAAAGCCTGCTGGAGGAAGAAGCTCCGCCAAAGTAGTCGCTACGGCTCCCCCTAAAGAATGTATAGCCATTATAGATAGAAAGGCTCAAGAGCTGAGGACTCTGCCAACAGTTACGATAACTTGTCCGCGTTGCGGAAACAACACAGCTTATGTATGGCAAGTTCAGACGAGAGGAAGCGATGAATCATCGACGCAGTTTTTCCGCTGCAC
>CAYXFE010000108.1:0-4096 GCA_964464195.1 uncultured Candidatus Bathyarchaeia archaeon | reverse complement strand
AGCGTTGGTCGCATACTTCCAGAGGAAACAACCAAGTAGGGGCTTTCAGTGTTGAAATAGGCTATTGAGCCATACCAGAAAATAAGGAAAAGTAAAATCACTAACAGAATGGAAATTGCTGTTTTGAAGTATTCGTTCTGCCATAGTTTTTTGATTTTCTCCACGCTTAGTGGCTCCTACTTCTTTCTGTAAAGGTATAGTGTATGCGATGGGTATCCAAGGCTTGGATTTTCACAGAACTCTTCAACCTTAACAGGTTTCCATCCGACAATTTCATAGTCATGCGAAACAACTCTTGCGCCAGGCTTAAGTTCGGCTTCAAGTTTCGGCTTAACTTTCTCATTAGCGCTTGTCGTCAAATATAGGAAGACGACGTCTGCGGGACTGATGTCGACATCAAAGAGGTTGCTGTGAAGAATTGTTACTCTGTCTTGCAAGCCTAATTGATAGACTGTCTGCAAAGCCTTTTTGGCTAAATCTTCTCTAAGTTCTATGCCTACGGCTCTTGCTCCAAATTCTTGCGCCGCCATTATTACTGTTCGACCGTCTCCGGCTCCAAGGTCATAGAAGACTTCTCCAGGTTTAAGTTCAGCCAGTACAAGCATTCTGCGGACAACTGGTAGGGGGCTGGCAACAAACGGCGCTATATACAAAGTTTTTGGTTCACCTCAGCCTTTCGGAAATAGTAGCGAATCGATATTTTAAAGGTTTTCATAAATGATTCAAGATAGGAGAAGATGAAGATGTAGAAAATAAGCTATCAACATGAGAGAATTCTATTTTGATGCCTTCTTAGGCTACGTAGGCCTGTCTTGGCGTTTGCCGTTTAGGCCTTCTAGCCTCTCCGCATTTCATACAGCTTTGCCTACAAAGCTCCAAGTATTTTTCTTCGTCTGTTAAGACTGCTTCTGCCGCTTTTCTGCAGAGTTCGCTTGGCTCTATGCATCCGGCTTCCCGGCAAAGTTTTGATATGAAAAGGCAGCATTCTCTGACGTCTTCAGGGTTTAATGCTACGCGGTTTGTTCTGATGAGCAAACAAAGCTCGCGGGCTAAAACGCAAGTTCTTATGTATTTAAATCTGCTTAAAACTTCTTCTCGGAGCTTTTTTCTAGTTATTTCCAACTTTACCTCTCCGCGGATTTTAATCACTATGAGACTTTTATACTTTTATGAATTTCAACTATTGATTTGACTTACCAAAATCTTCTTTGCAGCGCCTTCCTCTCAGCTTCTATTACAAGTTCGAAAAATCTGTCTGTAAGCCTATTTTCCTCTCTAAGTATTTCTTTAACATCCGAAGCCCTAAGCTTTCTTCCCGCCAAGGCTATGGCGGCAAGCTTTCCATATTTCTGCATTAACTTAGCCGTTTTAACCGCTTTCTCCTTAATCTTTCTCTCACTCTTAGTTAGCTTCTCTCCCTTCTTTTCAATAAGCGATTGCAGGACAGCTTCATCCTCGTCTAAGACGCCTAGGGCGGTTGAGCCGCAAACTGGACATTTCGGATTTTCCGGCAGATCTTTAATTCGTATATTTTCTAGGTAATCCCAGCATTCTGTGCATATGAAGGCTCTAACCTCGTTTAATAGCCTAGCTTTGGCAGATTCGATTAGTATTAACCGCATTCTTTCTGGAGGTATCAGGTCGGTTTTCATACTTACCCTTTCTATGCCTACACGGGCAATCGGCGTGGCTTTCCCTCTGGTTTCAACCTTTATAAGTTCCATTTCGCCTTTTCTGATTTCTTGCAGAACTTGAACTAGATGTTTAACATCTAAGTCTTTAGTGTAAGTTTCTTTTAGAGCCTCCTCGTAGATTGCTGTTCCTTCAAAGCTTTTTACTAGGCTTTTTAGGCTCACGCTGTTGAAGTCAACCCACTTCTTTATGGCTCCGAATCGTCTGGCTACGTGAATTAATCTTCTCTTAAATAGCCCAGTTCTTACGGTTGCCCTCTTCAAGTTTTCCTTGACTAGTTCTTCCGGCATGTTTGCAAGCTTATGTAGAAGTTCAATTATTCCATTTGAGTTGATTACGCCCATTGTCTGGATGAATATTCTGTAGGGGTCATGCTGCACCGCGGCGGTGTAGCCAGTCTGCTCCGATAGAATGTGCCCTATTAGCTGGGCTAGAGCGCGATTAGTCAACGAGCCAAAGTGGGTGTGAAGTATGACGAAGTCTTCCCAGTCCTCAACTATTATTCGTTTATCCGTAGGAACTGGCTGACCGTTTTTTACTTGTTCAATTGTTTCGCGCAGCGCCCTCAACGCGTCCTCTTTAGAGATTGGATATTCCCGCGTAATTTCTGAAACTATATCTTCGGGACTTCTTCCTTCACGTATTCTTTTCTCAACTATTCCCCTTATCCATCCAACTTCACGAGCAACTTCGAATGGAACTGGAATTTCCTCTCCTATCCAGCTTGGAATGGCGCCTGTAGGGTCGTCGACTGGCTTTACATAGACTTTATCGCCGTAAACATGCGTTATCTTCCATGGGCTTCCACGAATGATGAATTTTGTTCCGGGCTTTCCATATTCCGCCATAAAAGCCTCGTCTAGTATGCCTACAGCCGCGTCCTTAGTTTCATCAACGACTAGATACTGTTTTTCGTCGGGTATCATTGAAAGGTTTTCAAAGTAATATTCGAAGAGGGCCTTTGTCCGTCTTGGCTTAAGCGCAACTTCATCTTCAAAGGATACCCATGCTAGTCTTGGAAAGCGTTCATGCATGTATCTAAGAACACTCTTCACATCGTCCATTGTTAGGTCCTTGTAAGGATAAGCCCTCTTGAAAATGTCATAAATCTCGTTAAAGTATAATCTCCTCTTTTTGAGGAGTAAGCCAGCTATTTGATGAGCAAGTGCATCAAGGGGTTTTGGCGGAATCTCGACGGGTTCAAGCTCCTCTTTTAGGGCTCTTCTCGCAATAACCATCGCCTCCAATGTGTCGTCCGAATCCATCGTGATGATTATTCCCTTGGCCATTCTTCCAATTCGATGTCCGCTTCGGCCTACACGTTGAATAAGCCTCGTAACCTGCCTTGGACTCATATATTGAATTACGAGGTCTATTCTTCCAACATCTATTCCGAGCTCAAGCGAGCTTGTGCAGACAAGCCCCTTTAATTCTCCATTCTTTAGGCCTCTTTCAGCCGCAATCCTCGAAGTCTTCGCTAAAGAGCCATGGTGAATTGAAACTGGAAAGTCTATGTCCCAAACCTTAAATCTACTGGCTAAAACTTCCGAAATTGCACGTGTATTAGTGAATAGAAGTATGGATTGGTGTTTTTCCATGAAATCCCTTATTATTCTAAGCCTAGCCGCCACTTCCGGATGGGTGAAAAGCGCAGTAGCCAACTCGTAATCTTTGCTTTCGGGCTGAGGATAAATCACCTGCAATCGCATATCACGTGCAGCTGGAACCCTAACGATTTCAACTGGCCTTCCGTTTCCAACCAGAAATTGCGCCACTTTTTCGGGTGTGCCTATGGTGGCTGACAGCCCAATTATCTGGAATTCCCTATCTGCTATCAGCCTTAATCTTTCAAGCGCTAGGCTTAATTGGCTTCCCCGCTTGCTATCAGCCATTTCATGAACTTCATCTATTATCACCCATCTTATACTGCGCAGATGTTGACGCATAATCCAGCCTGGCAGAATCGCCTGCAAAGTCTCCGGAGTTGTAATCAGAATGTCAGGTGGACTTCTGGCTTGCCTTGACCTTTCACGGGTCTCTGTATCTCCATGCCTAACAGCCAATTTAATGTCTAGATTGTTGCACCACCATTGGAGGCGTTCAAGCAAGTCGCGGTTTAAAGCCCTCAACGGCGTTATGTAAAGAACCTTTATTCCCGGAGGCCTTTCCGGCATTTGAATAAGCATGCCGAGCACTGGGAGAAATGCTGCTTCAGTTTTTCCGGTGGCTGTCGGCGAAATTAAGAGAACATTTTTTCCCTCTAAAATTTTTGGAATAACCTTTTCCTGCGGTTCAGTAGGCTTAGAGAATCCTCTCTGCTCAATTAACCTTCGAACAGGTTTTGGTAGCAAGTCAAAAGCATTCGCTGGTTTTTCCTTCAAGTGACTGAGCCTCTAAGCCAAAA
>CAYXFE010000107.1:0-4099 GCA_964464195.1 uncultured Candidatus Bathyarchaeia archaeon | reverse complement strand
CCAACTATTAGATAGTCGGCTCCAGCCTTAATCGCCTCTTCGATTTTTCCTCCTTGGAGGCCAATACCAGGCGAATAAATTGGAACTTTGTCTTGGACTATCTGTTTTATTTCGGCTATTTTCTCTGGGTATGTGGCGCCTACCACGATGCCGTCGGCGTTCCATTTTATGGCTTTCCTTGCAAAAATCTTGTATTGAGGCATCAGATTTTCAGTTTCCGCATCCTTCACTGTTTGGCCATAACCTTCATTCGCGCCTTTATGGCTCATATAAACTAGTAGGATTACGCCCTTGCCATTTTTATGCGCTATTTCAAAGACTGGTTTTAGGCCTTCTTCCCATCCAACAAATGGATTGGCTGTAACTGCGTCGAAGCCAGCCTCAAAATAGTATTCTGCTATAATTTGGTTGGTGTGGCCGACGTCGTTGATTTTGCAATCCATTATTAAGGGGAGCCCATAATCCTTGGCGACAGATATTATTTTTTGGGTTTCTCCGAATAGGCCTAGAGGAAGGATTAGTTGGCGGTTAATCTTTACTGCACAAATATATTCCTGTGTTTCGTCGAGTATTTGGAGCGCCTTTGAGAGCAATGCTCTATAGGGTTTTTCCGGAGGCAGGTCAAGGGCTAGGACGATGCGTGAATTTTTTTCTTTTGCTGTTTTGGCTATTTTCTCTTTGAAATTCAATTTCGCCCTTAGATAATTTGTTGGTTTTGTAGAAAAGATTTGTGATTAGTTAAAGCGGCAGGCGTTTTTGACTCCGTAAAGTCTTTCTATTAGGAGGTTTAGCACGCTTTCGATTAGCTGTATGTCGCTTTGCTTTATCTCTTTCTGCTCGAATATCTTAGTGTATAGCCTTTCTACAGGATTAAATGGGAATGGCACGTTCTTTAGGCTTTTAGCCGATTTCTTAATCATCTCTTCGAGAGCTTCCTTTTCTTTGGCTGGAAGCTTGGTTGTGACCTTTAACGCCAATAGGAAGAGTGGATGAGCCAATTCATCCTTTTCCATAAGCATTTTAACTATTTCCCGGTTCTTCTTGTTTCTAGTTTTTGCTGGAAGTAGAGAATCGGCTAGAATTTCCTCTAATTGGTTCAAGAGCGTCATTGCAAACTGTTTAGCCTCAGCCGGCAGGCTCTTTTTAAATCTAGGCAACGGAATCGCTTGGCCGGCTTTATACTGCTTTATATGGGCAAATTCGTGGGCTAATACTCCTTTAAAGTTCCTTCGCACCAGCTTACTACTTGCATTGACGAAGGTTCTCGTCCTTAGCTTTCGCCCTGAATTCTCAAACTCCGTTGTTGCCACCACGTTTGGCGATGACATTGCGAACTTGGCGAATCTTCTGGCAGCCTTTCTAAAGTCTCTTTTTCTAAAGACATAGATTTCGTCGGCTACTTCTCCAATTATTTCCTTTGCTTTCTGCAAGCCTCTAATTATTTTCTCAAGTTTACGTTCAAACTTCTTATCGACTGTTAGCTTGGTTCCCGAAACGTTAAGCGTCAAGTATCTAACCATCTTTCTCACCTCCATCTAATTTTTCCTCTCGATTTTATGGCTAATATTCCGGATAAAGCCTCAAAACATGAGCACATGCCAAATAGGGCCTCAAATCCAAACTGGCTTACGATTACTACTGAGAGGACGGCGGCTGCACCCTCGGCTAAGTCGTAGGCTGAATCGAAGAGTCCCATTAGGAAGCCGCTGTTCTTTCTCGTTGTGAGGTCAGCCATTAAAGCGAGTAGTGCCGGTCTTTCTAGGGCGTAGGATAGTCCGCTGAAGAATTCTATAATGTAGAGTTGAGTGACATGCGAAGCGAATATGTACAAGAGCATGCATGCGATGCCTAGAACTACACCAGCCAAGTATACTTTGACTTTTCCATATTTGTCGGCTATCTTTCCGATTGGCGCCTTGAATGCCGCGGCAACTGCACAAAAAATTGCGTATAAGATTCCAGTATCAAGTATGGTTGCTGAGAATCTCTTAAGCACGTAGATTGGATATATGGGGCCAACTAGCCCAATGCATAAGGAACTTAGTAGGCTTAGGGTGAACATGAGCATTACTGGCTTTCGCATATGCACTCCCTCCCTGCGTGAGGGAGCGCGTGTAGATCTTCATACATGCCATTCGGGATGTTCCGTCCTTCGGATGATATGCGAAAAATTTTTTACCTATAGGTATAAATAAATCTTTCGCAACAACAACCCAAAGGCGAAAACAATGCCAAGAAAAAAGGGCTCAATAGGCAAAACAAAACTAATGATGCTCGCAATAATTTATCACCTCGAAAAGCAAAAGCAGAGACCATACGGATACGTAATATGGCAAATTCTAAAAAGAGTTTTCAAAAGCTACCTAAAACCAACAGACATAAGAAACATATATCATCACCTACAAGATCTAACCAAAATGGAATATCTAGAAAAGAAGGAAATAGAAACAGTAAAAGGATTTCCAGACAGACAAATCTACATTTTAACAGAAAAGGGAAGAAAAATAACCGAAACAAAATGTAGAGAACACCTTAAAGTTCTAAATGAAACAGAAAAGCAAAATTAAGCCGTACATCGATGCAATTCTACACCTTCAATTGTTCCGCCGGCAACACGTCTAATCAACTCTAAAGCGGTCGAAACAGCTTCTCTAAGCCTTTCATCCTCCACTTTCGGCGCGCCATAACCGACAATAAGCACATTCCTAGTTTCATCTGTAATTTTAGTTGCATCAGCATCCCTATATGGGTAAATGCAAAGAATTCGCTTCTGATCTGTTAAAAGAAGCATTTTCCTTTCAAGTCTCATCGGAGAAGCCATTCCTATTCCCTGAAAAACATCATTTTTCTCTGAAAATCTTATGGTCAACGGAGGAAAAAGCTTGTCCAAATCATATCCGCTCAGCGGAATTATAGTCTTCAAAGAAGCCAAGTTATAGGCATCAACCACATTAGATATTTTAGGGATATTCTTTCCCTGCAATATTCTGCGTAATAATGCCTCGCCTGAAGGCCTAATCTTTGTGGGGTCTATGTCTAGACTCCAGAAGAAATCTCTGTAGGCTCTGACAATAGGATTATCCTTTAAGGTTTCCAGCACAAAATTTCTTCTAGCCTCTTCGAAAATTTCGCTTCTAAGTTTTTCCGTTTCCGGAGTTGCGGATTGAACTTTCACTCCACGGATTACTCCAGTGCATATGGCCAATTCGGGAAACTTAGACGCAACCTCTTCTTGCCAATGAACTTGAATACGCATAGTTTTCACCTTTGGATTTTAGGCTGGATAATGCGGGATAAAACTTTTGCATTGTTTATAGTCTAAATTATCTTTGGGGCTGCATTTGATAAAGATTGGTTGCTGCGGCTATCCTGTTTCGATGAAAAAATATTTTGAAAACTTCAGTTTAGTTGAGTTAAATACAACGTTTTATCAGTATCCCCGCATCTCAACCGTTGAAGGTTGGAGGGCCAAAGCACCTCAAAACTTCGAATTTACAGTCAAGGCTCATCAAGATATAAGTCACAAATTCAAACTGAAGCCAGAAAAGGAATGCCTAGAAGCATTCGAAAGAATGAAAGAAATATGCAAAATTTTAGATGCAAAAATCCTTCTGATACAGACTCCCGCATCACTTCGCCCAGACAAACTAGAAGACGCAAAAGAATTCTTCAGTAAAATTAAGCGTGAAGACTTGACTGTAGTCTGGGAAACAAGAGGGCCAGCATGGGAGAAAGAAGAAGCTAGACAAAAACTTGCCGAAGCACTTGAAAGATTGGATGTTCCACACGTAGTTGACCCCTTCAAGAATGCGCCAGTATATGTAGGCAAAACCGCCTACTTTAGGCTGCATGGTCTAGGAGAAAGGCTATATTACTACCAATATTCCAACGAAGAACTGAAGAAACTATCCGATATTGCAAAGGAATACGAGAAAAAAGCAGAGGAAGTTTACATATTATTTAATAACTTATCAATGTTCGATGACGCCGTTCGTTTCAAGCATTACATTGAAAAAGGAAGCTTTCCAAGCCTAACCGAAAATGTCGGTTTAGAATCGGTTCGCGAAGTACTAAGTAAAACACGTTATCCAGCATCAAA
>CAYXFE010000106.1:0-4127 GCA_964464195.1 uncultured Candidatus Bathyarchaeia archaeon | reverse complement strand
CTTCAGACAGCCTACAACAACTTGACACTTATGGCGTACATGCTTATAGCAATGGTAATTGCATTAGGACTAACAATAGCCATTCTTATGAAGTATCTCAGAAAACCAGTTGTACTGCCACCTTCGCAGCCATAAGTTCCCCTTTCTATGAAAGCTCAGTATTCTGTTAGGGCTTTTTGTTTCCAGCTTTCCTTATCTTCCTTCAACCTTTCATACTGCTCCTTCTTCAGGTATCCGCCGACTTGATCCTTTATCTTCTTAGCCAGTTTCGGCCCTATCATCGGCAACGCCATAAGCTTGTCAATTGAAGCCAGCCGCAAATCATCAACCGTCTTATATCCAGCATTATAGAGTATTCTGGCGCGCACTCTGCCTACGCCTTCAAGTCTAGCCAACTGTATAAGCTCTTTCCTTACACCCTTAGCTACGCGTTCAGAAAGCTCCGCGATAAGCGGTATCAAATCTTTATGGCCAAATAAAAGTGCGAGTTCATGTGTTGCATACAGAAGCCACTTAGCCGTTTCAATAAGCCTATACAAGTCGCCTGGCTCAACGCCGAAACGCTCAATAATTTCATCCTCAGTTTTCTCCTCAATCCATGAATGTAAAACCCAAGCTGTTTTGGCTTCGCCTAGAAACTCCTCGTAGGCTAGGCGGTCAGCCCACTCGTCTGGAACTTCAAACATGAACTCCTCACGATGCTCATCAACAAATACTGCAAGCTGATCTATTTCACGTGAGGAAGGCCTAAGCCTTGGAAACATGTCCGGCGTATGCGCAACCATATGCAGAAAGCTTATCTCAGTGATTCGCGGCGCCCTATTCCTCAATGCATCACGTATAATTACGCCTGTAACCGGATCTATGTAGAGTTCAGCCACTCGCTTTCCAAACCTCGTCGCCAAAAGATTTTCGCCGCTAACCTCAATCATTTCCTCCTTATAGAGAAACTTCAGAATCTTCGAGATTAAGCCGCTTATGGCTTTCGGGTCATATTGGTAGGCGTAGAAGGTTTTGCCGAAGAACTCGTATAGGCCATGCTCAGTCTTGGCGAAGTCGGCTGCTATAGTAGCCAAAACATGCGAACGCAAAATACGCTCAACCGCTAGCTTTGACCATACCCTTTCAGGCTTGGCCAAAACATAACTTTCAAGCAGATAATCACGTTCATCATCCGTCTTGGCTATTAGAATCGCCTCGCCAACCCTGTCATATTTCGGTCTTCCAGCCCTGCCAGCCATCTGCTTATACTCCAAAACAGTTATCGGATAATATCCATATCCAGGCTCGTAACGCCGATAATCATGAATAATAACGGTTCTAGCAGGCATGTTAACGCCGAAAGCCAAAGTAGGCGTAGCGGCAACAACCTTAATCTTCCCAGCTCTAAACTCATCTTCGATTATTTTTCGATGCGCCCCGCCAAGTCCAGCATGATGAAAGGCTGCTCCACGCTTGACAAGTTCGGCTAAAAGCTCGCTTATTCTTGTTCTTTCGCCAGCAGCCAAAATTCTTTCGGCAACATGCCCCAAAGAACGCTTTAAAGGCTTAGAAAGCAGAGACTCGATTTCCTTCGCAGCCTTTCTAGCCAAAGAAACAGCGTTTCTACGAGTCCCAGCAAATATTAAGGCTTGACCTCCAGTCTTAACGCTGTGAACAGCCAAATTTATAGCCGGATTCTTGGTGTAGGACTCTATCTTTACGGCGCTTCCATCCTTAAACATTATCTCGTTATGGCAGTATACGCCTTCTCTCAGCGTGACTGGCCGCCACTCGGTTGTTATGCATTCAGCCTTCAGCCATTCAGCCGCCTCATCAGCATTCCTAATAGTAGCGCTTAAAGCCAAAATTTGGATTTCAGGATTTATCTGCATAAGCCTAGCCAAAACAACCTCAAGCGTAGGCCCCCTTTCCGGATCATTCAACAAATGAATTTCGTCCGCAACCACAAGCGAAACTTCATCCATCCATTTGGCGCGATGCCTAAGCAAAGAATCAGCCTTCTCATTCGTAGTCACAATAATGTCATATCTTCCAAGCCAAGGATCACTACTGTCATAGTCGCCTGTGCTAAGCGCAACACGTATTCGGCTTCCATTAGGCTTCCTAATAGCCGAATACTTCTTGAATTCCTCATACTTTTCGTTTGCCAAAGCCCTTAAGGGCGTGAGATAAAGAACCTTTCCGCCCTTTTCTAGAATGTGCTTCATGGCGCAAAGCTCAGCAATCAAAGTCTTTCCAGAAGCAGTCGGACTGGCCAAAACAAGATTTCTGCCTTCCAATGCGCCAGCCTTAATGGCTTCTATTTGAGGTGGATAAAGCTCCACAATTCCAGACTTGATTAGAACAGCCTTAACCTCTTCGGGTACAGCTAGCTCTTCAACCCTCAACCTTAAAGACCTTTACGGAATTTTAAAGAAAAATCTCCACTTATAAACACTGCTAACAGATTAAAGTTTTATACACCAGCTTTTTATCTGAGTAACGCATGATTTTCGAACTGTGAATCCATATGAGCAAAACAGTTGAAAATTTGAGGAATGCTTTTGCTGGTGAATCTCAGGCGAATAGGCGTTATCTGGCTTTCGCCCGCAAGGCTGAAGAGGAAGGCTTCACGGAAATTGCAAAGCTTTTTAGAGCAGTAGCCGAGGCGGAGACAATTCACGCACTTAACCACCTACGCGTAATGGGCGAGGTTAAATCAACACTTGAAAATTTAGAAACAGCCATCTCCGGCGAAAAATTCGAGTACACAGACATGTATCCACGCTATATCGAAACTGCCAAGAACGAAGGAAACCAAAAAGCAGCATGGAGTTTTGAAGTCGCCAACAAAGTTGAGAAAATACATGCGGCTCTCTTCTCAAAAGCTCTTGAAACTTTAAAATCTGGAAGAAAAATGGCTTCCGTCGACTACTACATTTGCGAAGTCTGCGGAAACACCGTTGAGGGCGAACCGCCAGAAAAATGCCCAATATGCGGCGCTCCAAAAACAAAATTCTTCAAGTCCAAATAAAACACAAAAGCTAAATCTAAGCCTCTCTCTTTCTTTATCACTCTACAGACAAAGACTTCTTAATATTCACAACAAATTCTTCAACCTTTTTCATATATTCCCCAGATTCAATTTCTTCATCCTTAACTTCAAGCGTCGCCACTGGCGGCTTGCAAAGCTCCTCCATCTGACTGAAAACCTTTCCGCTACCTATACTATACGTAATAAAGAAAGCTACATTCTTGAATTTATGACCATACAAGTGCAGATAAGTCCTTACTGGCGACGACAGCCTGCCAGCCCAAACTGGAGAACCCACGATTATTAAATCGTATTCCTCCGGATTTTTCCCGGATACTTCAATATCTGTAAGTTTTTTGAATATGGCTTCATATCCACACCTTAGAAAGCCAAAAATACCCATCCTATTTTTCCTATCCTTTATTTCTTCAATGTCCGCCTCTAAACTTTGAGCTACCGCCTCAGCCACAAACCTCGTGTTACCAGTCCTCGAATAATAGACAACTAATACCTTCATGAAGTTGCCCCACAGTTGGTTTTCTAAAGCCGTGAAGATATTAATCCTTCTAGCGATGTTGTACTGCTCGACATAGCCATTTTTATTTCACTAAATTGTTGATTACATTGGGCATTGAGGCATGGAATTTTATGTTGGGACTTCAGGCTGGAGCTACTTCTGGAATGAAGGCGGCAACTTTGACTGGTTCGTTGCTAATTCCGGCTTGAATGCTGTAGAGTTAAACGCCAGCTTTTATCGTTTCCCATTTCCAAACATGATTAGGTCTTGGGCAAGCAAAGGCCAAAGTTTAAGATGGGCAATCAAGGTTAATAGGCTGATAACTCACCGGTTTAAGTTTGGAGACAAAGCCTTTCAGCTTTGGAAAAGATTTCAAAACCTCTTTTCTCCAATGGATGAACTAATCGACTTTTACCTTTTTCAGCTTCCACCATTCATGACTTCAAAATATGCATCAAGAATTGAAGATTTCGCAAGAAAAACTGAGCTTAACGAGAGGTTTGCTCTTGAAGTTAGGAATTTGGATTGGTTTAATGAAAAATGGCTTAGGTGGGCTTCCAATCTCGGAATCACTTGGGTAAGCGTTGATTCTCC
>CAYXFE010000105.1:0-4158 GCA_964464195.1 uncultured Candidatus Bathyarchaeia archaeon | reverse complement strand
GGCCTTTCAATTTCCTCCAAAACAATTTCCACATGCGTTAGCGTCTCAAATCTTGGGGATGAACGCCCAAAAGCCCTAGGCTGATACCTTTTAATTTTCATTCCCGGATAGGCTGAGGCATGAATAATCTTCAAGTTCTCAGTGTCTAAGCCCTTATTTTCAGCGTTTGCTTCGGCATTTTCTAAAACCTTCAATATATGTTTAGCCGCCTTAACTGGATACTTTCCAGCATCAGCCTTCTGTAAAGGCCCTTTATGACCAACCTTCTTTCTGTAACGCTTAAACGGAACAGGCTGCTTTTTCGCAATAACCAAACGTAAAAACCTTTTCGCCTGTTCTAAACGCATACCCTTTATTGTGTTGCATATTTCGCGGGCTGCTTTATGGGATATTCTAAGCTCCCGCCCGCTAGCCTTAACCGTACGCTCGGGATCTAAATGCGTAATTGAGTATCCCCATTCTGGCACTGTCTTTTCACCGTTTGCAATTCAACTGAATAGTCGTGATTTATAATCTTTTTCATTTTAAGTAAAACTTCCAAAGCCGCATATTTTGCTCCATTCCTAGTTTAGCCATTTTCTACATGTATACCTAGAATAAGGGAGATAAAGCTAAATTCGAAAATCCTCAAGTTTAGACAGATAACAATGAATTCAAATAATAGCCCAAATTTTGAGAATGCAGAGAACATAATGGAACTTATTAGGCAGATTCCAGAAATTTCCAGCGAAAGAAGAACCATAATGTTTCTAATTGACGGTTTAGGAATAAATAATCTATCGGTTCCGCGACAGTTCGAAAGGAAAATCTACACTACAGTTTTTCCATCCAGCACAGCCACCTTCTTCTATTCCTTTCATTCGCTTCTTCCCCCTAAACGCCACGGCTTTCTAGAATGGTACATGAGATTTAAAGACTTAAAAGAGCCTATAGCCATTCCTCCGTGGGAAACGGTTTCTGGAAAGAAACTGGAATTAGGAAAGGACATAAAAAGGGAAGATATCTTCCCCTTTAAGTCACTGTCTGAAATATTATGGAAAAAGGGACTTTCTTCATGCTATTACACGCCCTACAGCGATTCAGCTTTCACCAAAGTTACAAGTAGAAGAAGTAGAGTGGTTAAAATAACGTATCTCTCGCAAGTTTTTCCGCTATACGCTGCTGATTTCACATTCATTTACTGGCCGTCAATAGACGCAATTCTTCATGAAGAATTTAAAAGCGAAGCCTTTTACGCAGAGATAAAGGCCTTAGAATTTTTCATTAGAATTCTTTGGAAGAAAATTCCGCACAATTCGAATTTCCTCATAATTTCCGACCATGGACTTATAGAGAAAAAGAGGAATTATCTTCTTCCTATAATTGAGAAAGTATATCCAGTAGGAGGCTCAAGAGTCGCATTCTACAAGAACGTTAGCAAAGATACTGTTGCGGAAGAATTTAAGAAAAGAAAGATTCCAGCTAAAATTTTTGAGATTAACGAGCTGGAGGAGTTCAAAGGAAGCATTAACGAAAGGTGCTATGAAAATTTCGGGAACATAATAGCCATAGCGAAGAACAATGTCGGTTTCAAGTATCCTTTTGAAAAGGGAAAGCCCTTCAAGGGTGGACATGGAGGAAAAAGCAAAGAGGAAATCTACGTAAACGTATGGATAGGAAGAAAATAGTAGCAAAGTTTAAGGTTATTCGCATCTCCACGTGTTTAGCCTACTCTAGAATACGAGCCATTTTGATGTCATCTATGTATTCGCCTTTCCAATATACGGCTTTTGGAATTCTCCCGACTTCCTTAAAGCCCATTCTTTTATAAAGATTCAAAGCTGGCAAATTCTTTTCGTAAACGTCTAGAATTATAACTTTCAATCCCTGCTTTTTAGCTTCCTCCAGCAGCACTTCAATAAGTTTTGTGGCTATTCCAAGTCTTCTGTAGCCAGATTTTACGGCTATACCTAAAACTCCAACATGCTTTTGATGCCCTCTTCGCTTAGTTATTTCAGCCGAAGCCACAACCTTCCCGTCAACTTCAGCCACAAAATGAATTATTTCATCCTTCTCTAGACTTACAAGACGTTCAGCAAGCCATTCAGCCTCTTCGATTCTGCTGACTTCTTTTTCACGGAGAATCGGCGCCTCTTCTCTAACAAGAGAGTTAATAAAATCCATTAAATCATCCAAATCTTCCCATCGCGGAGTTCTAACAATAGCCTTCCTTCCATCCTTCAATATGAAAGTTTGAATTATCTGCCCACTTTTCATTCTCATTCCTTCTTCTTTGAAACATCTAAAATCTTAACGTTTCTAAGTGACTTTCTAATCATTTCCTCTATGTTGAGAGCTTTTTCAGCTTCATGGACGCTTTTTAAACTTGCTTTTGTGGCTGGCCTTTTTGGAACAGCCTCACATGCCTTAGCCCTTTGAATAGAAATTTCATAAGTTCCTATTTTTCTGGCTAGATTCTCTGTTTCAACCTTGTCAAATCCTATTAGTGGCCTATAGACTGGAAACTGTCTTGCAGCTTCATCTAAAACTTTCAGGTTCCAAAGCGTCTGGCTTGCTTGTTCCCCTATTGAATCGCCGGTAACTATTCCTTCAGCCTTCTCTCTACGCGCTATCTCTTCGGCTATACGATACATCATACGCTTACAAATTACGCATGTTAGCCTTTCCGGACATTTCTCTCTGATTTCTATAAGATTTGGGCCGTGAGGAACTATGTAAAGCTTCATAGGATAACCAACCGCCCATTCGGCAAGTTTTTCGGCAACCCTTATTGCTCTTTTAAGCGTTGTTTCGTCGGTGAATGGGTAATTATCGAAGTATATTGGAGTTATTGGGGCGCCACGTCTCATTACGAGCCAGCATGCGACTGGCGAGTCTATTCCTCCGCTTAGAAGGCAGACGAGCTTTGGCTGAGAACCCAGCGGAAACCCACCTGGTCCATGTAGAATTTCCGAGTATATGTAGGCTTTATCTTCTCTAATTTCAATTTGGACTTCAACGTCTGGATTTTCAAGGTCAACTTTAACTTTGAGATTGGCTAGTTTCTCAAGTATGGCTTGTCCTACTTTTCGGCATACATCCATACTTGTATATGGATGAGAACCTACCCTTCGGCATCTAACCGCAAACTTTGAATTTTCACCTAACTTTTCTTTGGCTAGTTCTAGACTTTTCTTTTCAATATCTTCCAAATTTGAAGTTGTTTCCAAGGCTGGCGAAACAGAGGATATTCCGAAAACTTTAATGAGTTTTTGAGCCGCTTCAATAGGCGTTTCTGTTTTGATATAAATTCTTCCCGGATACTGTAAGGTTTTCTTAAAGCTGACATTATGGAAGGTTAGGGTTTTTCTTATGTTCTTTAGGATTAAGTTTTCATAGGATTTTCTTGTCCATTCGCTTTTTATTCCTATTTCTCCTCCGAAACGAATAATAACTGTGTCGAATTTAATTGGCAATTAGTTGAATTCTCCTAAAGGCTAAATTGTTACATTGTTCATAAATTGTTTGATGAGCAAGTCTATAAAAATCGAACGTTTCGAACTGCCAGATGATATCTCCTCCGAAATTTACTTCTCAAAATTCTTTCCTGTAAAGCAGCTTATCAAAAAAGGGCTTATGAAAAGGACTAAATACGGAATAACCCTTACTAAAGAGTTCAAAAGCACAATTACAAAGCAGATGGAAAAGCTTCAATTAAGCCACGAATTAATCTCAAAGTTTAAAGAAAGAAGATACTTAGAAATAGATTTAGAAAAGCTTTGGAATCCAATAGTTTGCGCCGTCACTGAAGTTAATGGTTGCGAATGCACGATTAAGAGCGACGGCGTATACATTTCTTCAAATTTTGCAGATACAATAATGAAAGAAGCCTCAGCAATTTATAACTGGTTCAAGCATATCAAAAATATCTTAGAGAAGGCAAATAAAGACAACCTTAAAATCATGGGAGATTACGTGTAGCTTATCTCAATAATTGGAAAATAGATGCAGCTCTCTTATTTTAGATTCATAAAGTTTAGTTGAAAGGTTAAATCCTTAATTTTTGGTGAAATCTTTGCGAATAGGCTTTTTCGTCTGGGAATACCCGCCAAAACTCGTCGGCGGTTTAGGAACTTATGCAGAATATATAACCCGCGAATTCGTCTCTTTAGGTCACGA
>CAYXFE010000104.1:0-4164 GCA_964464195.1 uncultured Candidatus Bathyarchaeia archaeon | reverse complement strand
CCCTTTCCTTGTCAAATCGTCCCTCTTTATGGTCGGTTACTTCAGGCATTCCCTTGTAAAACAAGTTTCCAAACAACGCTGTCGGAAGCTGCCCAGGCTGACCACCAATCTCAATATTATCAACCTTGTAGATTTTCTGTTCTACGCTGAACTTTAGCATGGATTCACCGTAGTTGAAGAAGTAAAAGACATTAATAAGTTCTCTTAATCTTTTGAGGAACGAAGAATTTTAGCATGAATTCTTTAAAGCCTGTGTTTCCGACAAGTGCGCCCATTATCACGCTCATCACGGTAATTTCTATCCATGCTTTCGGAATCACTATTGGTATCATAAAGCTCATTGCATTTCCATAGATGAGAGCGACTATGTATAAGAAGTAAATGATTGTGAATATGCATTCTGGAATGTAAGATACGAGTACTATGGCAGTAGTTAATAGGGAGGAATTTTTACGGTTATTCACCCTTAATTTATTATATAGAAAGCCTGCTGTAAGTCCAGTTAACGCTTTCCCAAATGGTATGCCTATAAGCGAGAGTAAACCTAGCGACCCTAAAACATACCCGAAATAATAGCCGGCATAGATGCCGCCAATGAACCCGACAAGTGCACCTACATAGGGGCCGCCGAAAACAGCCGCTATAAAAGTGGCTATGTGAGAAAGATCTAAAGCTGCGCCGCCCTGTCCTCCCACGCTATTTAAGATAGGGGCTATATTAAGGGATAATGCTGAGAGGGTAAGTCCCAACGCGCTCATTGTAGCTATAAATGCTATCTCCTTGCTGTTCATAGATATTCCTCTGAAGACTTCACAATGTATTGAGACTTATTTAAGAGTAACTACTCAAAAAAGAGTATAATCATGCCGAACACCATAACAGTAAAGGGAGGCGAGTCATATACCTTTACAAGTATGAAGCTTGAAGAGTTGACTAAGGAAGCCATAGAAACAGATGGTAGAAACTATATAACGCTAATTGAGAACATTATAGAGGACATTTTGAAGAATGAAACCAAATATAACGATAAAGTTAGATTTGAGGGAAGAATGGCTAGGGTTAAGCCAGAAGGAAAAGCCGTAATAGTTGGAGACCTGCACGGAGACATAGAAAGCCTAATTCATATTCTAAAAGAAACAAAGTTTATTGAAAAAGCAGACAAAAATGAAAATTTTCTTCTGATTTTTCTTGGAGATTACGGTGATAGAGGAACTTTTTCAGCCGAAGTCTATTACGTAGTACTGAAACTAAAGTTGATGTATCCGGACAAAATTCTATTAATGAGGGGAAACCATGAAGGGCCGCAGGATTTGCCTGTTTACCCTCATGATTTGCCCGCGCAATACAGGGCAAGATTTGGCGAATCTGGAAGCGAAGCGTACAGGATTACGACAAAAATTTTTGATTACCTTTTAAATGCCGTTTTTATTGAAGATCGTTACCTGCTTGTCCATGGAGGCTTGCCGGAAAAGGCTTCTTCCCTTGAAGATTTCGCTTATGCACATGAAATGCATCCCAAGGAAAGTTTTCTTGAAGAAATTTTATGGAGCGACCCCTACGAAGGAGAAGGCGTATATCCATCGCCGCGTGGAGCCGGAAAACTGTTTGGGTGGAACATAACAGAAAGAATTCTTGATGCGTTGAACGTTAAAATTTTGATTAGGGGACATGAGCCCTGCGATGAGGGTTTCAAAATAAATCATTTCGGGAAGGTTTTAACGCTTTTTTCGAGGAGAGGCCCGCCATACTTTAACAGTTATGCTGCTTACCTGCATGTTGATTTGTCTGAGAAGTTTGATGTGGCTGGGCAGCTTTCAAGTTTTATTCGACAATTTTAGGTTTCAGTAATTTTATTTCTTCAGGGGTAACTTTTATTTCCCGTTTTAGTTGCGGAATTTCTCCTTCAAAAATTGTTCTTAGCTTTTTCTTTTCATTTTCTTTCATTTCTTTTTCGATTTGCGGTAGTCTAAAGTAGTAGCAGAATATTGGGTTTCCTGTGCAATAATGCCTAATGTCGAAGTCTGTTAGGTCTCCTTTTAGTTTTAGCTCTAGCATTTTTACGCAAACCTTCTTTGAGGCTTCGGATAGGTATGGGCATTTCATTTCGATTCGCCACGTGTTTATTTGTTCAACGGTTTTTCCGTTATTCTTTTATACATATGTCGATTTTCGGATATATACAGTATATTATGTCATACGATACAATATAAACTTTATTACGACAACCCAAATATCAACAAACTCATCTAGACAATAGTAGAGGTTAACAAATGAAGATAGGAGTATTAACCAAAAACCCAGAAAGCTGGCACTCAAAACAACTTGAAAAAGCAATCATAAAAAATAATATAGCCCCCTTCTTCTTCCGATTCACAGAGATAACAGCAAAAATCGAGGAAAAACTTCAAATTTACGCCAGAAACACCAACATTATCGAAGAAATACCCGCTGTAATAGTGCGGCCGATAGGCAGAGGCTCACTTGAAGAAATAATATTCCGGCTTGACGTTCTCCACAGTCTCGAAAAATCTGGTACATTGATAATTAATCCTCCAAAAGCGATAGAGATCTCAGTGGATAAGTATTATTCACTTAATCTTTTGAGACAGTCTGGAATTTCTGTTCCTCGGACAATTGCTACTGAAAATTTTGAGGAGGCTCTTCGAGCATTTAGGGAGCTTGGTGGAGACGTTGTAGTTAAGCCTCTTTTTGGCTCTAGGGGAGTAGGCTCAACTAGAGTTTCGGATTCAGAAATAGCTACCAGAATCTTTAGAGCTTTAACATATAATCATGAAGTCATATATTTGCAGGAGTATATTGAGCACGGTTTTTCAGATATTCGCGCCTTTGTTATTGGAGAACGAGTGGTTGCCTCAATGAGAAGGGAAGCTCAAACATGGAAAACAAACGTTAGCCTCGGAGCAAAACCCAAACCAGTAAAGCTCGATAGTGAACTTGAAGATTTAGCAATCAAAGCGTCAAGAATAATTGGATGCAAAGTTGCTGGAGTAGATATAGTTGAGAGTAGAAAAGGACCGTTAATAGTTGAGATTAATAGTCAACCGGGATGGAGAGGGCTCCAAACAGTTACTAAGGTTAACATCGCGGATGAAATAGTGAAATATGTGATTTCAGAGCTTAAAAGGTAGTCTTGAATCAAAACATTTCGGAAAACGAAAATTCCATAAATTCAGAAATGCACTATTAAGCGAGGAGAAGTATATGTCTTTTAAATGGGCTTTTGGAGAGCATTCCGAAAAACTTAGGAAATGTCCAATTTGCGGCTCAGAAAAGGGCTTCTGGTTTATTGTACGAGGAAACAGAAGATATGCTCAATGTAAAGGCTGCGGAGCTGAATTCCTTCTTTGCATGATTTATCCGTTAGAGGAAGAAGGGAAAAAGGGCGGAATAGCTTCGCTCTTATACGAGAAAGAAGTCTAGAAAAACTTATATCTTCATTCAAGGACTTCATGCGAAGAGGCTAATATTTGAAGAACTCCACCATAATATTGGCTGGCGGAAAATCCGAAAGGCTAGGTGCAGAAAAAGGACTCATCACCCTTAAGGGAAAACCTCTAATCCAGCATGTTTTGGAGAGGATTAGCGGCATAACTGATGAAGTAATTGTTGTTGTAAGTTCTGAAACGCAAAAAGAAAACTTTAGGAAGGCTATAGGAAACACGGCACACATAGTCATTGACAAATTTAATGTTAGAAGTCCTCTAGTTGGAGCGCTAACTGGATTTGAAGCTGCAAATGGAGAAAAATCCCTTCTGCTTCCATGCGACACGCCGTTTATATCTAGAGAGGTAGCCTCCTTTCTGCTTGATGTCTGCAAAGGGAAGGCTGCTGTCATTCCAAGATGGCCTGACGGAAAAATTGAGCCTTTACAAGCGGCGTATGATACTGAAATGGGCCTTGAAGCGTCAAAGGAGGCTTTAAAAGATGGAAAGTTGGATTTACGCTCGATGATTTCAAAGCTTAAGGGGGTTCGCTATATATCTACGCTTGTAATAAGGGAGTTTGACCCTAAAATGCTAACATTCTTCAATATCAATACTTTAGTTGACCTTAGAAAGGCTGAGAGAATAATTAGTCAGGGGATCATCTGATCTTTCTAGCGTAGTTTTCGGCTTCCCTGAAGAGCTTTTCTAGATCTTCTTC
>CAYXFE010000103.1:0-4247 GCA_964464195.1 uncultured Candidatus Bathyarchaeia archaeon | reverse complement strand
GAGGGCTCTTCTTCTTAGGACTCCACAGTAGGCGCATGGAGAAAGCTCCGCTTCACGCTTCTTCATTAACTCTACTATTTCATCGAGTTTGTAGCCGAAAAGCTCCTTGAAAGAAACTATGTGGTGTTCTACGTTTAATTTTTCGCAGTTTTTCCTAGCTATTTTTAGGGCTTCATCACGATAGCCCTTAATTCCCTCATCAACCGTGACAGCCACAAGAGTTGATTTTGGAAATTCCCGCTCAATCTTCTCCAACACATAGAGCAGTGAAGTGCTGTCTTTTCCGCCTGAAACTCCTACTGCAATTCTGTCGTCAAACTCGAACATTTCATACTTGGAGATTGTAGCGCGGGTTTTCTCTTCGATTGATTCTATAAAGCATTTTTTGCAAAGCCTCTCGCCGGAATATGGCCTAAAATAGACTGCCTCTCTACGCTTGCATGCCGTGCAGATACTGGCTTGCATTGCTTCTCAACTTCTGGTTTGAGGCTTAACTAAAAAATATAGCGTTCTAATAATTTAGCTTAGGAGGAAAATGGCTTGGACTATACATTAATTATGGTTACTGCCTCTAGTAGGGAAGAAGCTGAGAAAATAGCTACTACGCTCTTGGAAAGAAAGCTTATTGCATGCGCAAACATTCTTGGCCCAGTATCCTCCCGCTTTTGGTGGCAAGGTAAAATTGACTCGGCTGAGGAATACATGATTTTCATGAAGACTAAACGAGAACTCTTCGATCAAGTCGCCGATAATGTCAAGCAATTGCACAGCTATGAGGTTCCAGAAATAATTGCTCTGCCAATAGTGGAAGGCGCTAAGCCCTATCTTGAATGGATAAACAGCAACCTAACTGGCGAGTGAGAGAATTTGGCTAAAAAACCCGTTAGACGAGCAGAAAGAATCCGCGTAGTATATAATGAGGAAAGATGGAAGCTTCTATGCGAACTTAGGAAGAAAGCGAAAAAAATAATGGAGGCTCTCGAAAAATTCAATCTTCCATGCATTGTTCATGGAAGCATAGCCAGAGGAGACGTTACAGCGAAAAGCGACATAGACATATTCATTCCTTCTCCGCCCTCATCATTCATGGTTGAAACAGCCCTCGAACAAGCCGGAATACCAATCAACAGAAGGGTAATTGTTCAGGCAACACCCAGCTACGCTATAAAAGCTTATATAGAAATCGAAGAAAACGTAAGCGTCTCGTTTCCGCTTGTCAAGCTTAGGCCTATTGAAAGAGAATTTTATAGATTTGGCGGAGAAATAAGCCTAGAAGAACTGAAAAGAAACGTTAGAGTTCCGGGCGTTGACAAGAGACTTATGCTAATAGAGCCAACTTCCGATGGTCATGTTGAAAGTTCCGTTATAGGTAGGGAAGAAGAGGTGGCGAGACTTCTCGGAGTTTCAACAGACATTGTTTGGGACCGTGTTAACGCATTAACCCGCAGAGACAATGTTGGCCGGACAGGCGTTTTCCTAGAAAGAGAGCTTTCGCCAAAAGAAAGTTTCGAACTTGTCTTGAAAAGAATTGCTGATAAAAATCCAGCCGTTAGAAGAAGAATTAGGGCTTCAGAAAAATAGTTTAGAAAAAGTCCAAAATTGAGATATGAAATTTTTCTCCGTAGGCTTCCTTAAAGCTCATATCGGAAAGTTCCTTCACCATTAATACATCATAGCTTCTATGCTCTATTGTATAGCCTAGCGCCCTGTAAGCTTTCAGAATTCTACTGTCCAGTACAACATGGTCGTAGACTACCGATTCCGCCCTTTTCTCTACACGGCGAATAAGCTTTATTGCCTCACCAACCTTCAAGGCGGCAACTTCCATCAATTGTGTTGAGGGATAAATTGAATCTTCATGCTTTTTGAATATGCAGTAAGCCCTTTCGGTTTGTATAATCATTTCGGGCTTAATTCCATAATATTTCCTTAGAAGTTCAAGACGCTTTTCATCTCTAACCACAAAGCCAGTTTTATTTGCCGTGAATTTGTTGTATAGCTCCAGAATTTTGTTCCAGTCGACCGACGGCTTCTTTTCAATTTTTCCTTCTTCTTCGACCTTTCTTTCCTTTATTATTTTTTGGGCGCTTGGAAATTCTGTTGCATCCTTATAGCCCAGTTTTAGGTAGAGTTGATAGGCTACTATTGCCTTTGACGTGGTTAGAAAGGAGAATCTGTAAGCTTTTTCGCGGAGATATTCGTGGGCTCTTTTCATGAGCATAGTTGAGATTCCCTTTCTCGCGTGGCTCGGAAGAGTTGAAACTCCGTAGATTCCGCCGACAACCTCTGTTTCACCATCTAAATTTCTGGTTTTCAGTTCCATGACGCCTACAAAACTTACCACTTCACCGTTTTCTACAGCACAAAAGCCAATTGGAGAATCCTTATAGCATGGGTCGGTTTTCGCTATTTCATCGAATCTTTGCGGATTAAACGGCCAGCCGAAGGGAATTCGCATAATTGGAAGCATGCTTTCTTTTTCTTCATCTGAAAGTTCTCTATAAGAGACTATCTTCAAGGAATACATCCTCCGTTCTGTTCTTATTGAATTGGAAATCTTAATGTGGCGGCTATTCCTCCAAGCGAGGCAAGCTTTTTGCCTGCTTCATGTTCGATGCTTATTATGATTATTTTTCCACCCTTCTCTTCAACTTCCTTCATTAAACCTTCAAGTTCAAGCCTCTCCTCTTCTGCGGCTTCTCTAAGCTTAATGTCGGCTATTAGCAGCTTTTCAATTGCACCGTATCGGCTTGCAAGTTTTACTTCTTCTAGACCGTAGGCTACAGGCTGATTCTTACCTATCCTTTCAAGAATTTCTTCCACCGCTTTGGTTTCTTCAACTATTCTTACATGCTTTAATGCTTTGACGAGTATTCCGGAGCGCAAAGCCTCCTTTATTCCGGCTAGTCCACTGTTGTTTACGCTTTTCACATCTATTATTGATTCGGCTATTTCGGGCGCTTTGTCCTTTACATATTCTACGAAGCCATTTTTTACAAAGCCTACACCTAAGACGACGATTTTGTTTCTGGCTTCTTTCCAAACATTGCTCAATGCATTTAACGCTTTCTTGTATAGAGCTTTGAGGGCTTCTTCCCTTTTTCCGGCTTGACGTTTGCTAGGAAGCGATACTGATTCTTCAACTTTTACCTCTAAGCCGAATTGTCTAAGCGTTGCTAGGCAATAGCCCTCATCATCTATCGACAAGAGAATTATAGCCGGCGCCGCGATTTGACAGGCTCTTTCAAGCCTTTCCAGATGATGTTTATGCCATTTGGACTTGACAATTGTTAGTGGCTTGTTAACAGTTATGTTGAGTGTATGATGACTCCCCAAACCTATGAGGTCTTCCGGCGCATGACAAATGATTCCATGAACTCTAAGCCTATTCAAAGTTTTATCCCAGCTAACTCGCTGAACCCTTACGCCGAGAAAGACAGAGACGCGTTTAGGTTTCTGAGGCCTACTGTACTCGCCAGACTGCTTTATCTCCCTCGTCGTCTGCGTATAAACCTCATCGTTTGGATATATAATGTTATATAAATGCCAAAGATCATCCACGCTTTCTGGAATCAGCTTAACTATACCCTTTTTCAGGTTTGCCTCAAGTATCTTCAAAACTACCGCTCTTCCATATATGTTAACTAGTCAATCAAATTAATTGGGAGACATTAAAATGTGTTGCTCGCTTGTGAAAATGGCGCTCAGCTGACAAAATTGTGAATACGCTTTTTCATAGGTTTGAACGGGCGGATAATTCGTCATTCTGTTAAGAGAAATTTTAAACAAGTGATTTTACTGGTTTATGTTCTTTATGAGAAAATCTTATATAGGTTGGATGGATTATCCATCCAAGAGGTATGCAAATATGAGGGGAAGGCCATTATTATGTATAGTTCTTGTCATAATCTGCATCCTATCCATTGTAGGTACAAGAAATTCCTACACTTCAGCAGGGTTAAACGAAAAAAGTAATCTGAACACCATGGACGGAAATATATTCAATCAAGATATTGTTACGAATTCATTGATATTAGGAGCTAGTGGAACCTCTCTAGAAAGGGCTCTTGACTATCTGAGAAGTATTCAGCAGCCTGACGGGTGCATTTGGAATTTCGCTACTTCAAGCTGGGCCGTGATGGCAATAGCAGCTGCTGGCGAAGACCCTAATGAATGGAAAGTGGATGATGGACCTTCGATAGTTGATTACCTGATTGAAAATAGAGACATGCTTAATTTAAGCAAGG
>CAYXFE010000102.1:0-4282 GCA_964464195.1 uncultured Candidatus Bathyarchaeia archaeon | reverse complement strand
ACGTGGGTTCAAATCCCACCCCCGGCTCCACAGCGCAACACCCGACCGCTCACTTCCTTTTCCGGAAATAAGCAAGCCCGTTTCGTTCTAAGACGTATTCAAAGCTGGCCTCTATTAATGCACGTATTTCTTTGGGCGTTTTAGCGAATTTGCAGATAAATTCTTGGTTATTTTCAAATTTATGTTAGGTTTTAAATTGTTCTGCAATAATTGTTTCTAAAGGCTTAAATTTTCCAGCATCCATTATCTAATTTCTAAGATTGAAAGAGGATTTGGACATGTTCTCGGAGCTTGGAAGTTTCGCATTAGAGGAGGCTAAAAAGAAGGGTGCAAGTTATGCTGACATAAGAATCGGCGAAATCCAAGATGAGGTTTTGACAGTAAAGAATGGGGCGCCGGAAGAAGTCAAGTTTCTGCAAACGAAGGGTTTTGGCGTGAGGGTGATAGTTGATGGTGCATGGGGGTTCGCTGCCTCCGTAGACATAAATAAAGAGGAAATTTCGCGGGTTGTTGAAAGAGCGGTAAGCATTGCGAAGGCGAGCGCTAAGCTAAAGAGGAAGGATGTTAAGCTAAGCAAGGAAGAGGTTAAGCAGGATAAATACGAGACTCCCTTCAAGAAGGATCCGTTTGAGGTTCCATTGGAAGAGAAGCTTAAAGTTTTGTTTGAGGCTGAACGCCTTTTGGCTGAACAGTCTAGACTCATTAAGGCCAGCTACAGCTATTATCGCGGTTTTAAGGAGAAAAAATTCTTTATGAGCACTGAAGGGCATGAGATTTCGCAGATTATAACTTGGTGTGGTGGAGGATTAAGAGCAATAGCAGTTAAGAATGGAGAAATGCAGGTGCGTTCATATCCGGCTTCCTTCCGCGGAGACTTCTCAACAGCTGGCTACGAATACTTTGAATCTTTAGGCTTGGTTGAAAACGCAAGTAAAGTTGGACAGGAACTGTTGAGGCTTTTTGAAGCGAAAAAGTGTCCCTCCGGAGTGATGGATCTAATCTTGACTGGCGATCAGCTTGCGCTTCAGATTCATGAAAGCTGCGGACATCCAACCGAGCTTGACAGGGTATTGGGAACAGAAGCCGATTATGCTGGAACAAGCTTTTTAACGCCTGAAAAGCTTGGAAAATTCATGTATGGCTCTAAATATGTCAATATTGTGGCTGATGCAACCGTTCCCGGTGGATTGGGCACTTTCGGCTATGATGATGAAGGGACTCCCGCCAAGAAAGTTTACTTGGTTAAGGAAGGCTTGTTTGTTGGTTATCAAAGCTCACGTGAAACGGCTGTTGACTTGAATTTGAATGAAAGCAGCGGGGGAATGCGCGCCGACTCGCCTATGTCTCTTCCGTTGATTCGTATGACAAACATCAATTTGTTGCCCGGCGATTGGAAGGCTGAAGAGATAATTGAGGACACGAAAAATGGAGTTTTGATGATGACTAATCGTTCATGGAGTATAGACGACAAACGAATAAACTTCCAGTTTGGAACTGAAATAGGCTGGATAATAAAAGATGGAAGTAGAGAGGAGATTGTTAAAAACCCAACCTATATGGGTGTTACGCCTCAATTCTGGGGTTCATGCGATGCCATAAGCAGGGATGATTGGAGAATGTGGGGTACACCGAACTGCGGCAAGGGAGTTCCGGGGCAAGTCATGTATGTTGGGCATGGATGCGGAACGGCGAGGTTCCGAAATGTTAGGGTCGGATTAATCTAAAAGGTGAGCGAAATGATTGTTGAGAGACTTGTTGAAATAGCTGAGAAATGCGTTAAGGAGATGATTAAGCTCGGCGCCAGCCAAGCTCAAGCAAACACGTTCTTAATAGATAATGCCCTCACCAGATTTGCAAATTCGCAGATACACCAGAATGTTGCATCCAAGAATGGAGGAATAATAGCTAAGGCAATTCTTCCAGACAAGAGGATTGGAACATTTAGAGCTAACACGCTTGAAGAATCCGAAATAGGAAAGATTGCTGAAACAGCCATAAAAATGGCGAATTCCGCGCACCCCAATCAAGACTTTAAGAGCCTTCCAGAACCCGAGCCTTGGACTCCAATTCAAGAGGCCTTTGACAATGAAACCGCTTCATGCACGCCGGACTACCGCGCGGAAAAAGTGAAGGAAGCAATTGAAGTTGCGCATGGCAAATCTCCGATTGTACGTGCTGTTGCTGGATACCTCTCAACTTCAGCCATACACTTCGCAGTGGCAAATTCTTTGGGAGTATCAGCCCATGCCAGTCTAACAACAGCGAGCATGAAAACAACGGTTATCTCCAAAGAGAATGATTCTGAAGGCTTCGGAACAGCTGAAAAATACTCCAGATGCGTTAAAGACATAAATCCAACAGCGCTAGTTGAGGATGCAGCTGAAAAATCCATTAGAAGCGTTAAGCCAATTAAGATTCAGCCAGGAGAATATGAGGTTATTTTATCTCCGCTTGCTGTAGGAACAATCTTCTCGTATTTAGGCTACATTGGATTTTCGGCTGTTCCCTATCAAAACGGCGTCTCATTTGTAAATTACTTTAAGAACCAGCAAGTTTTCGATTCGAAAATAAACGCGAAGGACGACGCGAAAGACCCTAGAACACTTTTTATGACGCCGATTGATGGAGAAGGCGTCCCCAAAAAAGCGTTGAACCTGATAAAAAATGGAATAGTGTCCGAGGACAGCATATGCTATGATTCGTTGAGAGCCGGCAAAGAAAATAAGAAAAGCACTGGACATTCTTTCCCGCCGCTAACTAGAGAACTATTTGATCAGCCAATCCCATTCAACATTATAGTTGAGCCTGGAGACTCCACAATTGAAGAAATGATTAGAGAAACTAAACATGGAATCTTCATAACCTATCTGCACTATGTCAACCCTGTCGAGCCTACTAAGGTTATATTAACTGGACTTACAAGAGACGGAACATTTCTAATAGAGAACGGTGAAATCGCTAAGCCTATAGTTAACATGCGATTTACCGACAGTATGCTTTCCGCATTGAAAGATGTTCCTCTAATCGGCAAAAATGTCGAAATAGTTGAGGAAACAACTGTGCCTCCAATGAAGTTGAATAAACTGAGATTTGTAGGAATATCCGCCTACTAACCCTCTTTTATTTTAAGCTATTCCTCCTTAGCAACGAAAAATATTCCGAGCAGTACCAAGGAAGCGCCGAAAACAAATATTGCTTGTGGGATTTCTTGAAATATGAGTATGCCAAGGATTGTTGCGCCGATGGGTTCAAGCAAAGCCATGGTTGCGGTTTCAAAAGATTTTAAATTTGAGAGAGATGAAAAGTAAAGTGTGTGCGCCATTGCCGTTGGCAGAAAGCCTAGAAGAATGAGCGGAACTAAAAGTTCAGTTTTCGGGGTAACCGCTAATGTATGGCCTGTTGGAATGCTTATAACGCCTACAATTAGAGCGGCAATTACATATATTGGAAGCATTGCGGAAAGGATAGGCATATTGCTACGCGTTTTTCTTCCAAAATTTAGATAGAAACCTTCGACAACGGCTGCTAGGACAGCCTCTAAATCTCCCCTTATGTTTGAAGAAAAGCCGCTTGGCGAGGTTTCGGCATAGGCTATTGTACATGCCCCGGTGAAGGATATTATCAAGCCAACTAGGGCTAAGCGTGAAGGTTTCACTTTAAAGAGAAAGCTTGAAATTAGCATTGAAAATATGGGAGCAGTGTTAACAAGCACGGTTGCATTAAGTATCGTCGTATCCTTGACGGCAGACACAAAGAATATAAAATGAAGCCCAAGAAAAATTCCTAAAATCGTTAAATCCTTAAGATTTCTTGTTATACTGCTGAATCTGAGATTTTCTCCTAGCACTGCAAGAATTATAACTAGAGTTGCAGAAGCGATGATAAGCCGCCAGAAAGCTATTGAGAATGTATCAATTTCCTCTAGAAAACGTATTAAGATTGATGCTGTCCCGAAAAGCATTCCTGCCATTATACCTTCAGTTAACGCGAGTTTTCGAGTGCGCTTAAGGGTCAAAGCGTTCTTCCGTCCCATTGTCTAGCTTTAGTCAAGTTAAAGCTTTTATACATTGCCTAATTTTCTATCATCTTCAAACCAGAAGGGATGCCATGCGGTTACCAAAATTCCTAACCAAGCACGTTGCAATAATATTTTCTATATCATTCTTTGTAAACCTCGGTTTTTCATGCATTTCTCCAGTCTTTCCATATTATGTGCTTGCTTTTAAAGGGATTCTTACAGAAATACCTGAAGAGCTTGTAGGAACTGTAGAGGCGTATAAGG
>CAYXFE010000101.1:0-4372 GCA_964464195.1 uncultured Candidatus Bathyarchaeia archaeon | reverse complement strand
ACAAACTCCTTTGATGAAGCCCTAGCCCTACCATCCGAGCTTGCTGTCCGCGTAGCGCTTAGAACCCAGCAGATTATCGCATATGAAAGCGGAGTAGCCGACGTCATCGACCCGCTAGGCGGCTCCTACTATATAGAGTGGCTCACCGACAAAATTGAGGAAGAAGCCATGCGATACATAGAGAAAATTGACAGCATGGGCGGTGCAGTAGAGGCAATTGAAAAAGGCTATATTCAGAGGGAAATCGTTGAAAGCGCCTACAAATATCAACGCGAAGTCGAAACTAAGCAAAGAATAATTGTTGGCGTAAATGAGTTTATCACCGAAGAGAAGGTTCCTATTGAAATCTTGAAGATCGACCCGAAAATCGAAGAGACACTTATTGAAAGGTTAAAGATGATTAAGAGGCAGCGAGACAACGCAAAAGTTAAGGAAACTCTTGAAGAGTTGAAGAAGGCCGCCGAAAAGGATGAGAATCTTATGCCAACCATATTGAAGGCTGTTAAGGCTTACGCGACCGTAGGAGAAATATGTGATGTTTTAAGGGAAGTTTACGGCGAGTATAAGCCGCCGACAATCTTCTAGCATTTAGCCTATCACTAATAGAACATCGCCCTCATTAACGGCTGTTCCATCCGAAACCCTCACTTCCTTAACCTTTCCGCTTTTCGGAGCCGTAATCTCATTCTCCATCTTCATAGCCTCCAAAACGCATACCACTTGCCCTTCCTTTACTTCGTCTCCTTCCTTGACTCTAACTGAAACTATCTTTCCAGTCATAGGTGCAGTAACGGCTCCCTCAACAACCTCAACTGGGGCTTTTGTAGTTCTGGCTGGAGTGGCTGCCGTTGGCACAGCAATTCCAGTATGGACCATTCTTCTTTCCGGAAGTTGAAGTTGAACCTTAAAATCTACATCATCAACCTTTATCGTAAAAGGCTCGCGTCTACTAACCTTTAAAGCCTCAATTCTGTATTCTTTCCCGTCAAGAATTACAGAAAATGAAGTTTTTGACTCCTTATCCCTTTTTAACTTTACCTCGCGAGTTTTATCTCCAATCTTGACAGTAAAGGTTTCCTCTGAAGTTTTGGAAACTTCAACCTTGAAGTTTTTTCCGCCAACTTTTAGATTATAGACTGGCAAGGTATCCGCCTCTCACGGCAAGTTTTTGCCTTTCAACAAGAACCCAAGGCGAAACTTCAACACGTCTTCTTGTGGGAATTACAGCCTTGACTTTTTCCTCACTGGATAATTGCAGAGCCAAAGCTGCCGAAACAGCCGCAACCTCAACAAGCTTTTCTCTCTTAGCCTCCAATTCCATCTCCTTCTCCCTTCTTTCTCTCCTTTTAAAGAATTCTAAGGCGGCCGTTGGGAAAAGTGCATATGTAAGCGCATCCTCTTCCTGCCTGAAATATCGCTTAACTTCTTCCGGGATCTTATCAAGGAAGGGTTCAAGCAAGTCGGCTGGTCTGCATTTAATGGGTTCTTCATCTCCAATTATTAACTTTTTAATTTTCTCATCTATTGGCGCCGGCGGCCTGCCATAAAATCCCTTCACATAATCTTTCACTTCTTTAGGCACTATACTATAGCGTTTTCCGGAAAGCACGTTGAAGACGGCTTGACTTCCGACAAGCTGGCTTGTAGGAGTGACAAGCGGAGGATAGCCAAGCTCCTTCCTCACCCTCGGAACCTCCTCTAAGACTTCCTTAAGTCGATGCAGGGCGTTTTGCTCCTTCAACTGTGAAATAAGATTGGAGAACATTCCGCCTGGAATCTGATGGACAAGAATTGAAGGGTCAACCCTTTCTGCTTTAGGGTCGATCAAATTCAAGGGGTCATAATACTTCTCGCGTAGCTCCTTGAAATATTCTGAAATCTCTATTAGAAGGTTCATGTCTAAGCCTGGATCGTAAGGGGTTCCTTTTAGGGCGGCTACTATGCTTTCGACTGGCGGCTGCGAGGTTCCCCAAGCCAGAGGCGAGAAGGCTGTGTCGATTATGTCGACTCCGGCTTCGCATGCTCTTAGGTAGGTCATCATAGCCATTCCGCTTGTAGAGTGGCAATGTAAGTGTACAGGCAGGCCTATCTCCTTCTTTATTGCCGATATAAGCTCGTAGGCTGGTTGAGGCGCAAGTATTCCAGCCATATCCTTAATGCATATTGCGTCGCATTCCAGCTCTGCGAGTTGCCTAGCTATTTCTAAGTAATGCTCTATCGTATGCACTGGACTTATGGTATAGCATATAGTTCCCTCAGCGAATGCGCCGACACGCTTAACGGTTTTTATGGCAACTTCCATATTTCTAACGTCGTTTAGGGCGTCGAAGATTCTGAATATGTCTATTCCGTTCTCGGCTGCCTTCTCTACAAACTTTATTACTACATCGTCCGGATAGTTGCGGTATCCAACAATGTTTTGTCCTCGTAAAAGCATCTGCAGCGGAGTCTTCTTTACATGCTTCTTTAGCTTTCTAATTCTTTCCCATGGATCCTCTCCCAGAAATCTTATGCAGACGTCGAAGGTTGCGCCTCCCCACATTTCAAGGGAGAAAAATCCTACTTCATCTATTTTTTCGGCTATTGGAAGCATAGATTCAGTTCGCATACGCGTAGCCATCAAAGACTGATGCGCATCACGAAATGTGGTGTCAGTGATCTTAACTGGCTTCCCCAAGCCTTGCACACTCACTACGGCTTTCTGTTAGCAGAAAGCCAAGCTAAATATTTTAATGCTTCCAAATTTAGAGCGGAATATTCGCATGCTTTTTGGCTGGTCTTGACTCCCGTTTCGTCACTAGCATTTCTAACGCGCTTATAAGCCTAGGTCTAGTTTCAGTAGGCTCTATAACATCATCTATATAGCCCTTCTCAGCCGCTACATAAGGATTGGCAAACTTTCTCCGATATTCGGCTACAAGCTCCATTCTACGCTTTTCTGGATCCTTAGCCTTGGCTAGCTCCTTGCGGAAGATTATGTTTATTGCTCCTTCCGCCCCCATAACTGCTATTTCAGCCGTTGGCCACGCAAGGTTTATGTCTGCGCCTGAATGCTTGCTTCCCATAACGTCGTAGGCTCCGCCATAAGCCTTACGAAGAATAACAGTAATCTTCGGAACGGTTGCTTCACAATATGCATAGAGGAGTTTGGCGCCGTTCCTTATTATCCCGCCGTGCTCTTGGTCTATTCCCGGCAGAAAGCCTGGAACATCCACGAATGTGACTATTGGTATGTTGAATGCGTCGCAGAACCTTACGAAGCGTCCAGCCTTTATTGAAGAGTTTATGTCTAGGGCTCCAGCATAATAGAGCGGCTGGTTGGCAACTATGCCTACTGTTCGGCCGTTCAGCCTTGCAAAGCCTATGACTATGTTTGGCGCCCATAGAGGTTGAACTTCAAGGAATTCGCCGTTATCCACTACGTGATGTATCACTTCTTTAACGTCGTATGGCTTGTCGGGGTCGTCCGGAATTATTTCGGCTAGTTCTGCATCCATCCGGTTTGGGTCATCTCCAGTGTCTACGACGGGTGGGTCTTCCATGTTGTTTGAGGGCAAATAGCTGAGCAATGTCCTTATCAGCTGCATACATTCTTCTTCGTTTTTAACTATGAAGTGGGCTACTCCGCTCTTCTGGTTGTGAACTAGGGCGCCGCCCAACTCCTCAAACGTAACCTCCTGACCTAAAACAGCCTTAATGACGTTTGGACCCGTAATGAACATGTGGCTTGTTTTTTCAACCATGATTATGAAGTCTGTTAGGGCTGGAGAATAGACGGCGCCGCCGGCGCAGGGCCCCATAATCGCCGATATTTGCGGAATTACGCCGGAAGCCAAAACATTCCTAAAGAATATGTCGCCGTATCCGGCTAGGCTGGCTACTCCTTCTTGGATTCTTGCCCCTCCAGAGTCATTCAGGCCTATTACCGGCGCGCCAACCTTCATGGCTAAATCCATAATCTTACAGACTTTTTTGGCGAACATTTCGCCTAGTGATCCGCCGAAAACCGTGAAGTCCTGCGAGAAAACGAAGACTGGGCGTCCGTCTATTGTTCCATATCCGGTTACGACTCCGTCGCCCAGAATCTTCTTTTCAGCCATGCCGAACTCTGTGCATCTATGAACAACGAAAGGGTCAATTTCAACAAAGCTGTCCGGGTCGAGCAGCAATTCGATTCTTTCTCTTGCTGTAAGCTTTCCTTTCGCATGCTGAGCTTCTATACGTTCTTTTCCTCCGCCAAGCTTGGCTTTCTCGCGAAGCTCCCTTAAACGCTCAATTTTCTCCTTAACAGTTGGCTCTCTAAATTCCATAAGTTTCCCTCAAACGAGACTCTAAATATTGCCCATGGTAATAATTTAACTTCACGGTTGCA
>CAYXFE010000100.1:0-4393 GCA_964464195.1 uncultured Candidatus Bathyarchaeia archaeon | reverse complement strand
AAAGGCGCCCCATTCTATGTTCTAGGCCCGATAGTAACCGAGATTGCTCCTGGATATGACCATATAGTTTCCGCCATAGGCGGAGCAATCGCCGGAATGGCAGGAGCCGACTTCCTCTGCTACCTAACTCCGGCAGAGCACTTGGCCCTACCAACAATAGAAGACGTCAAAGAGGGAGTAATAGCAACAAGAATTGCAGCCCATGCAGCGGACATAGTGAAGCTTGGAGAAAAAGCTTATGCTAAGGACCTTGAAATGGCAAAAGCTAGAGCTAGACTAGACTGGAAAGCGCAATTTGATAACGCTATAGACCCAGAAAAAGCTAGAAAAATAAGAAGCCGCGTCAAGTTGAGGTCGCCGGAAACATGCTCTATGTGCTCAGAATTCTGCGCCATCAAACTGTTGAAAGAAGCCTTAAAGACAAGAGCTGAATGCCTATAGATAATTATTTTAAGTTCTAGATTACTAGGAAATACGGATGCTTCATGGAATTTAACATAAAAGGATTTGTAGACATAAGCCTAGTTGACTGGGATGGGAAGGTATCTTCAGTAATTTTCTTGCCGAACTGCAATTTTCGATGCCCATTCTGCCAAAACGCTAAACTTGTTTTAAATCCAAATGAAATACCCACGATAAGTTTTAAAGAGGTAGAAAGTAGACTGAAGCGTTTGAAAAATTGGATTGACGGCGCCGTAATAACAGGTGGAGAACCAACCCTACAAAATGAGCTTAAGCTTCTATGCATAAAGCTGAAAAATATGGGCTTTAAGGTTAAACTCGACACAAACGGTACAAATCCAAGCCTTTTAAAGGAGCTGATGGATGAAAAGCTCATAGACTATGTTGCATTGGACGTGAAGGCTCCGTTGATTCAAGAAAAATATTCGAGGGCAACGGGCGTTAACTCTGACAGATTTCTAGAGAAAATTTTTGAAACCATAAAAATCTTGAGAGAGGGAAACGTCGAGTATGAATTTAGAACAACCGTTGTGCCGTCAATTCACACCGAGCAAGATATAGAAGAAATTTGCAGATCAATAAAGGGATGCCGAAAATACGTGATACAAAACTTTAGACCCGCAGAAAATACGATAGACCCAAAATTCAAGAACGTTAAGCCTTTCTCAAGAAATGAACTGGAAAAATTTGTGGAAATAGCCAAAAAATACATGGTAAATGTTACTTTAAGAACTTAACGGCCAATATAAAATTCGATTATCGATTTTTTCTCTTCAGGTTTAATGACGCCTTTGCTCTCAAGCTTCTCAAGACCCGACGTCAATAATCTCTTGAAATCTTTGCTCTTCAAGAGATTCGCCTCTCCGGCTCTTCGTGCAACTTGGATTTCAAAATTCTTGTCAATTTTAAGCCTTTCACCAACTGATGTGAAAACCGCCGTAAGCGCGGGAGATCTCTCTTTAGAAATGGCGGCAATTCTAGATTCTAGTCCTCTCTTTAGAATGCTCGTTTGTATTTTCTTAATCATTGTTGTGTAGGGAGCCGTTACGATGGGGGAAAATACGTGATACCTAACTTTATTCTCAGCTTCGTAGCACGCCAAGTAGAAGGGTATGCCGATCATTGTTGGAGATTCAAACTTTAGCGGTATCATAACTTCTTTAAGCCTAGAAAGATACATCCTCTTTTGGTCGATTAACCATTCTATTTGAGTCAGAATGTTCTCTGTGAGAGCGTGAAGCTCTTCAAGATTTTTCTTTTCAGCCTCGATTTTAGATTTGTAGGCTTTCTCTAGGCTTGCGATTCTCTTTCTATTTTCACTTAATTTTTCTTCATATTCCTTCTCTATTTTTTCGGCTTTCTCTTTCACTTCAGCTGATAGCTTCTCACGTGTTTGGGCATAGAGTTTTATCTTGCCTTTACATTCTAGAATTTTATTTCCAGCCTCCAGAGCCAAAAGATCCCAATGTTTTGAATGTTCAACTTTTCCATCCTTTAGGCTTTTCTCCTTTCTTCTCTCATACTCTTTCTTTTGCATTTCCAGTTTATGAATTTCCTTTTGTAGCTTTTCACTTTTATCTAACAGAGCCTCTATTTCTCTTTGAGCGAATCCTTTGATTTTAGCCATTTTTTCATCTTTCTCGCTTAAAAGCCTCTTTTCTTCTTCATCTACATTCAGTTTTAATTCGAAAATTTCCCTTTCAAATGAACCTTGAAGTTGAATTATTCTCTCATTAATTGATTGTTCTATCCTCTCTGTTTCTTCTTTCAATTTTTTAATAGCCATTTCAAGTTTTTCAAGTTCTCTTGCCGTAGTTTTCTCGTGTTCCAGAAAATCCTGCGCTATTTGGACGGCGTCTTCTTCGTTTATAGCTAAGGGCAGTAGAGCGATTTTAGCCTTGCTTTCCTCTTCCTTTCCCCTCATATAGCTTAAAAGGGCTGAAAGCAGCTCTTTCTCTCCAATTATAGCATCAAAGGAAAGTTTCATTTCAGTTATAAATTCCTCAAATGTGTTCAAGTTAGCCCTTAATATTGTCTTGTAGAAATCAATATTTCCTTCGCAATTTTTTATTTGTTCGATGAAGCTGTCTACATCCGGGATCACCGTACAGGAAACTGTGAACACTTTTTGTCCTAAGCCGTCAAGCAGCAGACTTGTATCTCCGCATGGAATCGCCCAGAAGGAATAATAAAGCTTTGACAAGAAAACTACTTTTTCTGGTCCTCCGCCGAAAATTCCTGATTTTTTCTTTCTTTTGCCCTCAGTTAGACATACAGTTATAGCCAATTCTAAATCTTTTTCAATTTGTTTTCCTTCAGGTTCTTCGACTGCGAATGGAAAAATTTTTTGGCGGGAGTCCAATTTAGACCCCAACCACTACTTGAAGAGGAAGGTCATTAGTTCTTCTACCATTTTCGGATTCAACTTTTCGTAGGCTTCTGTGCTTCCAACATCGTACCAGAACGCATTTGACAAATAACCATAAACCAATTCGTTATTGTTGATCAGATGAGGAATAACGTCTCCCATGAGATCAATTTCTCGTTTTCTTTCTGCCAACTTCTCCATATAATTGTAAATCTTTCCATCCAGTACAAGTATTCCCATACTAACTGGCTTCTCTAGGACTGGCTTTTCAACAAATCCCTTTATTCTCCCATCATCATCAAGTTCAGCGAGGCCCACCCTAACTGAAAAACCTGAAGCTAAAGCAACAGTTGCCAATGCCTTCCGTTTTCTATGATAGTTTAACATTTCCTGAATGTTTAAATTAGTAAGAATATCTCCATAATAGACAAGCAAGGTATCTTTAGGGCTTACAGCTTTTTTGTGAAATGCATTTAGAATTGAGCCGCCTGTTCCTCTAAGTTTGGGGTCGTCATGAAGGTATGAGATTTTAACATTAAATCTTGAGCCGTCGTCAAAGTAGTTTTGTATTTGCTCATATTTGTAATTAACAAGCAAGATTATGTCTCTTATTCCATGATATTTCAGAAGCCTAATGACATATTCAAGCAGCGGCCTCTGCCTTAACCCTATAGGAATCATAGTTTTCTGAAAATAATAAGTAATTGGTCTAAGCCTTTTTCCCGGTCCTCCGCATAAGATGAGCGCTTTCGCCTTCGTCATTATTTTGCCTCGTTGGGGGCTACTCCTTCTTTTTCTCCTCTTTCTCTTCCTCTTCAGATTTAGTTTCACTCGTAGCTTCGGTTTTCTCTTCCTTCGCTTCCTCGGTTTCGATCTCTGTTTCTATCTCTTCTATTGGTTTGGGCGGTGGAGTAGTAGCCATGGTCCACCCTATCCATGCGCCAATAGCGAATACCAGAATTATCGCCAAAGTTACTGGTATTGCTACAAGGAGGAAAGCTACGTTTGATGCAAGTTCTCCGAGGCCTGGCCAGACATAGAGTGCAACTGGGTATCCCACTATTATGATTATGCAAACTATAAGGATTATCCATCCTATTGCTTGATCTTTGCTAACCATTTTTCATCACAACGTCCTTGTTTAGCTAAAATACCATTTAAACTTTATTGTGCGCATCCGATGATTCTTCTCAAAATCTCTTAGATAGTTCCCATTTCCCAAGATTCCAAATACCTTTTCTGCTCTTCTGTAAGCTTGTCTATTTTTATGCCCATAGATTCAAGCTTCAATTTGGCTACTGTTTCGTCTATTTCTTTGGGAACCCTGTAGACTTTTGGAGGCAATTTCTCTTCTTTCACTAGATATTCTACACATAATGCTTGATTAGAGAATGACATGTCCATAACTTCTGAGGGGTGCCCCTCAGCCGCCGCCAAGTTCACAAGTCTCCCCTCGGCTAGGAGATATATTTTTCTTCCATTTTGGAGTAAGTACTCTTCAAGGTTCGGTTTTATTGTTCTCTTTTCCTTTTTTATTTTTTCTAGGTCTTTTAGGTTTATTTC
>CAYXFE010000099.1:0-4407 GCA_964464195.1 uncultured Candidatus Bathyarchaeia archaeon | reverse complement strand
GGCTTGTATTCTTCTGGCTAAATCTCTCATGAGCCCTTCTCCCATCAACATTTTGTCTCGGCGAGTATCAAGCAAGACTTGAATTTCCTCTTCGGTTGCTGAAACCCAATTTTCGGTAGGCAAATTTTCGGGAGCCTTTTCGACGAACTCTACCTCCTTAACGTTTGCAAGTTCAAGAAATAGTCCTCTAAACTTCTCTAGACTCTTCACTGCTTTTTTGGGGGCAATTACAACTGCCTTTCTTAGGGGCCATCTTCTCTTTAGCCTTCCAGCTTGTCTAGCCGCATAGGAAACCGATATTGCTTTCATTAAAAGTTCAAATTCCTCTTCAAGCTGATGATCTTTGAATCTTTCTTCTGGAATTGGCCATTTTTCGAAATTGATTGATTCTGGAAGCGAGTTGTCGAATGCGCGAAATACTTGTTGGTAAAGGAACTCTGTAATGAAGGGTGTTACGGGATTGAATAGGAGGAGACTTGTCTTTAGAACATGCCAAAGTGTCGCGTAAATTGCCAGTCTTCTGTTTAGAGTTTGCGGATCATCCGTCCAGAGTTCCCGCCTGATCATAGGCACATACTCTCTGCTCACATTGTCTACGATGAATTTTTCAAGGGCTGAAACTGCAAAATTGAATTCGCATGCCTCAAAACGCCTATTTACCTCTTCAATTGTTCCCTGAAGCTTCGAAAGAAGCCATCTTTCAGGAGCCTTCAAAAGATTATTGTGTTCAGCCCATTCTAAACTATGCTTCTTCGGGTCGAATCCGTCGTATTCAGCGTTTTGATAAAAGAATCTGTGGAGATGATAGAGCGTGCTCAAAACTTGATATGGCCTCCGCTTGACCTCTTCAATGTCAAAATTCATGGAGTCTATTGGAGAACACTTCCAAAGTATATAGAAGCGGCAAAGATCAGCGGAGTTCTTCTCCAAAAGCGGATTAACCTCAATAACATTTCCTAAACTCTTGCTCATTTTCCTGCCTTTAGCGTCGAGGGCAAATCCGTAGAATAGAAAAGCCTTGTAGGGAGCTTCTGGCTTTCCAGTCAATATTACATGCTCAAGCAGCAGCGTGTTAGCCCAGCCTCTTGTTTGATCTATTGCCTCCACGAGAAAGTCTACTGGAACAAATCTTTCAAATTCCTCGTCTGTGAAGCGGGCGTACGGCGAGGCGCCGCTGTTATGCCAAGTATCAAGCACGTAGGGTTCACGCCGCATCCTTCCGCCGCACTTTTCACATTTGAAGTAGATTCTGTCAATCCAAGGCTTGTGTAGTTCTGGCAGCTTTGGCTTTTCGCCAGTAGCAGGGTCTGGAAGAGCCTTCTCCAATATTTCTTTCTTGCTTGAGACAAGTATTTTGTGGCCGCATTTTTCGCAGACCCAAACTGGAAGAGGAGTGCCCCAAACGCGCTCTCTAGAGATGCACCAAGGCTTAGCCTCCTTAAGAAAGGCTAGGAAGCGATTCTTTGGCCCCTCATAGAAGTATTCAACTTTTTCGGCTGCCTCAACTATTTTTTCGTTTATTTTGTTTGTCCAGAGGAAGTATTCTCTTCTTGCAAGCCATATCAGCTTGTGGTGGCTCCGCCAGCAAGTCGGATACTCATGTCTAACCTTCTCGACATGAACAAGCAATCCCCTCTTACGGAGCTCCTCAATAACTTTCTCGTCGGCATCTCTAGCAAAAAGTCCGCTAAACTCGCCTGCTTCATCCGTAAAATTGCATTCGTCATCGAATGGAACATAAATTGGCACATTACGTTTCATGGCGGCTTCAAAGTCTTCTTCTCCATTTCCCGGCGAAAGATGAACAACGCCGGTAGCCGTATTAACGTCTACAAAGTCTTCGCAGACAACCCTATGAACGTTTGGAAGCCTATCCAGCTCAGCCTGCTTCGGAATTAAATCCTTGAAGGGATACTCATACTTTAAGCCTTCAAGCTCCTTTCCAAGAAAAGTTTCAGCTATGCTGTAGTCCTCTATCTTTAATTCCTGCATTAATGGTTCTACACGTTGCCGCGCCATGATCCAGAATTCATCGCCAACCTTAACTTTTGCATATTCTGCTGATGGATGAACAGCAATCATCAAGTCAGTTATTATAGTGAAGGGCATGGTTGTCCATATCAAGAAATACTCGTTTTCCTTCCCTGCAACCCTAAATTTGAAATACAGCGACGGATCTTCAACTTCTTCGTATCCCAGCCCAACTTCGGCGTTGCTCAGCGAAGTTTGGCATCCTGGACAATAAGCAACAACATAATAGCCTTCTCCTAGAAGGCCTTGCTCCCAAGCTCGCTTCAAGTATTTCCATTCACGCTCAATATAGCTGTCAAGATAGGTCCAATACTCCCGGTCATAATTCATGAAAAGCCCAAGCTTTCGGTCCGCCTCACGCCAATGCTTATAGTACCTCATTATAGTCTTCTTGCATTCCTCAACGAATCTTTCTTCACCGACCCTTTCAAGAAGCTCCCGCTTATTCTTCACGCCAAGCATCCTTTCAACTTCAAGCTCTACTGGCAAGCCTTGACAGTCCCATCCAGCCCAGAAGGGAATATAGTAGCCCTGCATGCTCTTCCAGCGATAACGCAAATCCTTCATTATTCTTCCGCGGGCATGCCCAATGTGAGGCATACCGTTAAGTGTCGGAGGCCCCTCAACATAACCTAAAACGCCGACATTCTCCCTTTCTCTAAGCTTCATAAGTTTATCTGCGATTCGATTTTTCTCCCAGAAATCCCGAATTTCACGTTCAATCTCGAGAGGCCTATAACCCATTGTAAGCCATTTTTTCGCGTCAGCCTCGAATTTGATGGCCACCTCTCATCCCAAAGCACCAGCCAATAAACGCAAATACACAAAACAACATATAACCTTTTTGAATTGTATATTCATTGTTGGAGTGTGATTAAATTAGAAATTGACAGAAACTCTGAAACAAGTTTAAAGAGATATGTTTTCTCGGCTTTTAAACGTAATAGTCTATTGATGCTTATCATTTCTTTAGTGCTTTTCACATTCATTTACTTTGCAATCTATGTAATCATGATAATCAAGTTTCTAAATCCAAGGCTAATAGAGGATTTTGCAAACTTTATCTTATCAACCTACTCAAATAATGTGCCTGAACCAGAAACCCAAGAATTCTTCCTATACATTTTTACAAATAATGTAGGCTGTTACTGGAATCCGATTAAACTGCTTGTCTGGATACCTCTATTCGGTGCATCGATTCTTGGACTCAGCTTTTTACTAAACGGCGTCATTGTAGGTATTGTAGCAGCCATACTAGGATTAGAACATGGTCCATTACTTCCAATAGCTGGTTTGCTGCCGCATGGCATAATAGAAATTCCCGCATTTATAATTCAATGGGCCGCGATATCAAGATGGCAAATTACAACTGTAACTCTAATATTCAATTTGGTAAGGGGAGAAAAAATAGATAAGACAAAAGTGAAAAAAGATCTGGTGGACATCCTAATTCTTTCAATGACATCGATTTTCCTTTTATTCATAGCAGCCCTTATAGAAACTTACATAACTCCTTCACTGATTAGACTTGTAAGTAAAAAATATTAAAATGGGAGATTTAGGAGGCAGCGAAAGCCTTTTCTACAGTTGCTAGCAGCTCCTCATCAATCTGGGCGTGATACCTGAAGTGTTCATTTGGGTCTTTAATGAGTACGTAAAGCCAGTAAATCCCAAAGATTCCTAATGTAATTATTGAAAGTATAAGGTAGAGTATGAAGCTTCTGTCCGGCATCGGATTCATGCGTCTAGGCGGCGTAAAACTGACTCCAAGCTTGCCAAAAATTTTGCTTACATCCTCCCAGAACCCATCCTCTCGCCTCTCATGCTTATAGAAGTCTTTCATTAAGAAGTAATACACGTACCACGTCGCAATGAATATTATTGCTGAGAGAATAGCCCATAAAACAGCGTTTTTCTCTGTCTCTTCAGTTCTAGCTTCTCTTAAGGTTCTTTCGCATAGAGAAAGTTCGGTTTCAACCGAAACCTTCCTTTGCTCAGCGATTTTTCTAAGCGAATTAATTGTATCTTCCATCAGAAAAATCTGCCTTTTAAAATGCGAATTTCTCCTGTCAACAAGCTTATACACCAATACTATCGAAACTATGAATGAAATTATCTCAAGGATTGATACAAGGAAGATCATTTCCGGAGCCAAGAGCATGGCCGGAATAGCTATAAGAATCACTATGACAGGTATCAGATAAATTAGCAGCCAAGCAGTTGACATCATCTTGTCATATTCCCTACGCATTCTAACATCTCTTCTAAGGTTTTCAATTTCCCCACTCATAAGGTTCTCTCCAACCAAATAATTTATGAACAATCCTCTTTTATCGAATGCCAAACTATATATAGCTTGCTGAGATTAACAAATTA
>CAYXFE010000098.1:0-4455 GCA_964464195.1 uncultured Candidatus Bathyarchaeia archaeon | reverse complement strand
TTTCAAGCAGTTTAAGTGCTTCGTTTCTTCCGAAAACCCTAAAGCAGTAGCGAACGAACCATCTTGGATTATAAGTTAAGAGGCTAATCCTTTCTTCATCGCCTAGCCTTTTAATTTCCTCTTTTAGGTCGAAGTTGAGGATTTCGCCAAAAACGTTTTCTAGGCTGTGAAGTTCTCTCCAGCCGAGAATTGCTCTTCCAGTCCTAACCATATCGATTGCTTCTTCGAATTTTGCCTTTTCAAAATGTATTTCATGTGTATAGAGCCGTAGGAACTGTTTAACTCCAAGCTTGAATTCGCCTATTGAACGCGGCTGTAAAATCTTGTTGAGAATATAGTCTATTAGGTTGCGTTTTCGCGTGGTTTCCAGAACCATTTTATGTGCCAACCGTAGCGCGTTTATGTCTTTGACTTCAAGCTGTTTTGAGGCTCTGGCTAATGCTAGCTTTTCGTTTAATCCTTCAAGCTCCATCCAGCTTAAGGCTTCAATGGCGAGCGCCCAAGCTTCACGAAGCAATTCTAATCACTAGCCAGCAATATGCGAAATAATACTAATAGGCGTAAGTCCATCCTTAAATATTAAATTGTCCAAATGAAGGAGCTAAGGGTGAGGGAAAAGCGATAACTTCAATTCTTGAGGCAATACTCCTAGCCCTTGTTCAAGGGATAACTGAATGGCTGCCAATATCAAGCAGCGGCCACCTCGCGCTGATTCAACAAAAATTACAGTTTCAAAGCCCAGTATTTTTTGATGTGATGCTGCATGTGGGCACGCTAATTGTGATATTAATTGTTTTCAGAGAGAGAATAGTCAAAATAGCCAAAGTTGTATGCACGGATGGTTTGGCGACGGTTGAAGGAAGAACATTAAAGCAGGTGATAGTTGGGAACATTCCAATAGTCATTGCCTATCTTTTATTTGGGAAGAAAATTAAGGCTATGTTTTCTGACGCGTTTGCAGTAGCCATCGCCTTTTTAGCTACTGGCTTTGTTTTGTTTCTGACGGTTTGGGCGAGAAACGGAAAGGACGAGTTGACTTATGCTGATTCTGTTTTAATAGGTGTGGCGCAAGCATTCGCATTGATTCCAGGTCTTTCGAGAAGCGGCCTAACAATAGCTGTTGCATTGTTGCTTGGAGTAGAAAGGAGAAGGGCGGCTGAATTCTCGTTTCTGCTTGCGATTCCCGCGGTGATTGGAGCTGCAGTAGAAGAAATTGTAACGGAGGGTTTCGCTGAAATAAATGTTCTTTCAATTCTGGTCGGCGTTATAATAGCGATAATTGTTGGTTATGCCGCTTTAAGGCTCCTCTTACGCATAGTCCAGAAAGGGAAGCTTTACATTTTCTCCGTTTATTGCTGGCTTCTTGGAGGACTTATTCTCCTATTCTCTTTTTAAGGTGCCTAGAACAAATTATTTTGGGAATGGAAAGGAAGCTCTTTGAGGTTGACTCTTCAATTCCGCTTGTTGGCTGCATAGCCTTCGGCCTAATAGACCGTGGAACAAACCTTATTCAAGTTAGGCCAATTTCTACTTGCCCCCTCTCATGCATTTTTTGCTCAACCAACGCAGGCCCGAAATCAAGGATTCGCCAAACCGAATACATTGTCCCGCTGGATTATTTGGTTGAGGAATTCGAGAAGATTACAGCGTTTAAGGGTAAAAGAAAAATTGAGGCGCACATAGACACAGTAGGCGACCCGATAACCTATCCGTATATAGCAGAACTTGTCTCTAGAATAAGCCAGATTGAAGGTGTAGAAGTTGTTTCTCTACAGACTCACGGCTCAATTCTTGACGAGAAAATGCTGGATAGACTTTCCGCGGCTGGTCTAACTAGAATAAATCTTTCAGTTGATGCTCTTGACCCTGACTTGGCGAGGAAACTCGCCGATACAGAATGGTATGACGTCAAAAAGGTAATTCAACTCATAGAATACATAACGTCCAACACTTCAATAGACCTTCTCTTGGCGCCCGTTTGGATTCCAACAATTAATGATGCGGAAATTCCAAAGATAATTGAGCTGGCCAAGAAGGTTGGGGCTGGAAAGCGCTTTCCGCCATTAGGAATACAGAGATATGAAATTCATAAGCATGGAAGAAAGGTTAAGGGCGTCAGAGCGCATTCTTGGAAATATTTTTACGCAAGATTAAGGGAGTGGGAGAAAGAGTTTGGAGTAAAGCTCGTTTTACGTCCAGAAGATTTTGGGATTCACAAGCGTAGGATGCTTCCGATACCTTACCGCAAATACGAAACCGTAAAGGTTAGGGTGGTTGGGCCTGGCTGGCTTAGGAGAGAGAAGCTTGCGGTAACGCTAAACGGAGATAGAACAGTTACGCTGGTTAATGCTGAAGAAATTCCAGTAGAAGCCAAGCTTAAGGCGAGAATAGTCGCGAATAAACATAACATTTTTGTTGCTGAACCAATTATCTAAGCCATTTCGGCCTACCATCCAAATAATCAACCAAAAATTTTGCAAAATCCATGTTTGAAGCATAAAAGTCAGCTATTTCCTCATTCAAGTAAATTTTAAACTCCTTCCTTAATCCCTCAGCGACTAGATTAGCTATACCAGCCTTTTTTCCGCCATTTCGAAGCTTTTCCCGAATAAGTTCAGTTATATCCGAATATTTGCGTCTAATCTCTACTATCCAACGGGAATCTTCAATATAGGGGCCTGAAAACCTTTCCTTGGAGCGGGTATGCTTCGAAAGGAATTTTTGGCATTCATTAGCCTTTACGAGGGGAGGCCCCAAATGCTTTTTTAATGGAGGAATTCTTCCAGATTCAAATTCGAAAATCATGACTATGCTGTTTTTCTCGTCGCTCCAGACTGCGTCGCGGATAAGCCTAAATTCGTATTGTTTAAACATTTTGCGTAGTGAACGTTGGGATTTGTATATTTGTCCCCAAAGGATGTCTGGAACAGCTTCAACGCAGCCTATTTTCAGGAATGTTAGGGTTGTTCCTCTGCTTCTTATGTTTTGAATTAGTTCTTCTTTGCTTGGCGGAATGATTTCTGGCGGGTAGAAGTATTTGGTTGAAGGGTTTTCCAGAAAATGCCTAGCGGCTGCTATAAACTCGTATAGATGCTTTTCCCTAACGGCTGCTGCGACATTTCTGCTTTCATCGACTGGGTCAACAACGATTAGTGGTTCCTTAAACATCAAGTCTAAGTCTCTTTCTTTGTTCTCATAGTATTTTTCGAGGTCTATTACAAGCTTACCCTTCCATTTGGCAAAGTTTTCCAATACTTTTTTGAAGCTTCCATATTTTATAACTAGAAGTTCGCAGAGGTATCCGCTGAAGCCTCCAATTTTTATTTCAGCCCCGTAAACTCCTATTCCCTGCATAAACTTTTTCAAAAGCCGAATTTCATCGCAAAGCTGCTCGTTCAGAAGTCTTTTAACGTAGTCTGTGTGGTATGGTGTCCTGTCGGTTGCGCTCTTCCATTCTCTAGGCTTTGAGGCATAGCATGGCACAATGTTTACTCTGACAGCGTCAACCCACGCCTCTAGATAGGGGTGTTCAGCGAACCTTTCAACATGCTTCGCGCCTTTTGTTGCTTTTTTGGCTATTTGCAGAAATTCTGTTCTAAATTTTTCCTTTGGAAAAACTGGCGGAAAGCGGACGAAAATGTCTATGTCTGGATTCTCGCTGAGCCATGTATCCTTGGCTACGGAGCCTTCAACCCTTACTTCAGCCTTTAAATTTGCCCTTCCAAGTTCCTTTTTTAAGTTGGAGCATAATTTTTCAGCTAGGCTTAAAATTTTCTCTCTTTCTTCCCTACTTGGCTTTATCTTCTCCAAAACTTCTTCAAGAATCTTATTTATGGCGTTGCTTCTCAACGGCAAACCTCTCTTAGAGTCGTATATACTGGACCTTTCGGCGTAAGCGTGCTCTTTTTAAGCCTTAAGCATTTAGCTGTGAAAACTCCAATTTCCAAGTCAATTAGCTCCTTCAGCTTTTTGATTAGTTCATTTTTGTTTCTTCCTGTTCTTACTCTGGCAATTGTTATATGGGGGCTGAATCCCTTAGGGTCTGGTTGGAAGCCAAGCTTTCGCAGTTGGGGTTCAAGCTGTTCAAATATGCTTTTAAGTTCTTCTTCTCCCTTCCTTATTCCCGCCCAGACAACTCTTGGGAAGCGTAGGCTTGGAAATGCTCCTAAACCTCTAATTTCAACTCCGAACGGTTTAAAGTTGACATTCTCCATCGCTTTAAATATTTTATCGACCATTCCGGGAGAAATGTTTCCCAGAAACCGTATTGTAATATGGATATTTTCCGGTTTTACAAGTTTTAGGTCTGCGCCTGTTTTGGCCAGTTCCATTTGGGCATTTGATAAGCGTTCTATTATGGCTTTGTCTTCTATGTCGAAGGAAATGAAGCTTCTTAACCGTTCAGACATGCCTAAGCGCCTTCAAATCTTTAAGAGACGCTTAACATTAATAACT
>CAYXFE010000097.1:0-4555 GCA_964464195.1 uncultured Candidatus Bathyarchaeia archaeon | reverse complement strand
AGGGATAGACCTAGAAAAGTTTATAATCTAACGGTGGAAGGAATGAATCTTCTCGCTTTCACGGAGGACTCGCTGGCTTTTATCTGCAGAAAAATAAGTAATTTGAACTCTGGCAAGCTGCTACTCTCAAATGGCTTAATGAAATCTATTTGCCACGTAAAGAAAGTAGGAGAAGCCTAACGGTACCTTCTACCTCCTATCTCTATGTGCTTAGATAATTCATTTTTAGAAAACAGTTTGATTGAATTATGAATTCTAGAAAAATTTAAATATCGATTATGATATCGAAATTGATACAACGGCGGAACAACTCTTATGGCACTAATAGAAATTAAAAATCTAACAAAAAAATTCGGAGACTTCATAGCTGTTGACCATTTAAATCTCTCGATAGAAGAAGGCGAGATCTTCGGATTATTAGGGCCAAATGGAGCAGGAAAAACTACAACTCTTCTGATGCTGACAACAGTCATAAAGCCTTCAGAAGGCACTGCTATTATAGGCGGCTATGATATAAGAACAAATCCAGATAAGGCTAGAAAACTAATAGGTATGTCGTTCCAAGACCCAAAACTTCTCTGGGTCGATACAATACTGGATGTTTTAGATTGGCATGCAAAAGTCTGCGGGCTTTCACGGCAGGAAAGAAAAAATCGTGTAGAATGGGCTCTAAAGGAGCTTGGTCTCTGGGAAATTAGACGAAAAAAGATTCACGCCTTGTCCGGTGGAACAAGAAAGAGGATAGAAGTGGCAAAAATCTTGATTCAGAGGCCAAAAATAGCAATTGTTGATGAGCCAACCGCCCAAATTGACGTGGTTGGAAAGCATAGGATATGGAATATGATTAGGGCGCTTAGGGATGAAGGTTCAACAATAATATTGGCTACAAATGAGCTTTACGAGGCTGACGAACTCTCAGACCGCATCGGCATAATGCATAGGGGCAAACTTCTCGTATGCGACAGCCCAGAAAAACTTAAAGACAGCATTCCTGGCGGAGATGTAATTGAAGTCCGCACAGAAAGGGGCATCCCAAGAGAAGTTCTAGAAAAACTGAAGAAATTTGATGAGATAGTTGAAATAGCTGTTATTGAATCAAATTATCTCAGGATTCATTTAAACAGAGTGGAGGAAACAGTTCCGAAAATTATGGAAATCCTATTTAACGAGAAGATTCAAGTCTTGTCAGTAAATGTTACGCAGCCTTCCTTAGATGATGTTTTCCTGCATTACACCGGCTTAACAATAGAAGAAGCAGAGAAACTTTCGCCAGTAAGGTGAAAGAATTGAGAGAAGTGCTCTACGTCATCGAAAGAGATGTGAAAATGTTTCTGAATCATAAGATACTGCTTTTCATGAGGGCAGTCTGGTTTATTGCCCAAATCGCATTATTTGGACTCATAGCATCACGCATGGTTATAGTGCCCAATTACTTCGAATATTACGCCGCAGGAATTACAATCACCATTCTATATTCTACAGCAGTTTTCATAGGATACGATATATATGAAGAAGCTGAGCATGGCATAGTTGAATATTTACTGAGTCTTCCTATTTCCAGAAAGAAGCTAGCTATAGGAAGGTCCATTGGCGGAGGTTTAAGGAGTTTCATTTATGTGGCGCCTTTAATGGGAATAGTCCTAGCCTGGATAGGCGTTAGAAACCCAATCAATTTTATGATTGCCTTTTTCTCTCTGTTTCTTTTCGCTTTTGGAGTTGCCGGCATGAGTATAACTATAGCCATGGGAGTGAAGTCGTCGGATAAATTTGACATTTTAATGGGTGCGTTAGACGCTTTGATTGTTCGTTTAAGCACTGTAATGTATCCTAAAGTCTATATAGAGCGAGCCAACCCGTTCTATGCAGAACTCGCCAACTTTAATCCCTTAACTTTTGCTTCTGAGCTTTTCAGATGGGGCGCTGGAATAGAGCAATATCTCACCTTTGAGCCTCTGCTTTCAGTTCTGGTCATAGTAGCGTTCTTCTCCATCTTCACATTAATTGGCATAATCTTTTACGAAAAAAGACTTGAAGGCGGAGGATGGCAATGACAGCTATTCCCTACATAATCGAAAGAGACCTCAAGCGATTCTTCAGATATAAGTGGTGGCTCGCCGGAATGATAAGCATGAATTTAGCTGACCTTTTCATAATGGCGCTTGTGTACACGAAAATGGTTACGCTTATAGACTACTTCCGCTTTTTCGCTCCTGGAATAACCGTTACCGCTCTTTTCGCCGCTGCTTTCATGATAGGTAGAGAGGTTAATTGGGAAGTTCGGAGGGACTATTTCCATTATTTACTAAGTTTACCAATTAAACATTGGGAACTCGCCCTCGGAAGAGTTATTTCAGGAGCCCTAAGAGGGATGGTCTATATGCTTCCGCTCCTTCTAATCGACTTCGCCTTTCTCGGAATCCCATCGCCTCTGCAAGTTTTAGTAATTCTTCTAATGCTTTTCCTTTTGTCGCTTGGCATCTCAGGGTTAAGCATAACAATAGCCGTATCAACCAATAATTTCGAAAGGTTCGCGGTGATGCGTGGATTAACCTATTATCTGCTCTTTTTCTGCAGCACAGTCTTCTATCCGCTGAAATTAATACAGGATATAAGCGCCCAAGGCATTATTCCGCCGTTTCTCGCCGTTTTGGCGGAGATAAATCCATTAAGTAACGGAGCAGACCTAATAAGATCTTTTCTGATTGGAAATCCGCCATTTAATATAAGGTTGATAATTTCGATAGTTGTTTTTTCTCTGCCAGTAGCTGTTATCTCATCATTTGCTTATGCAAAGATTTTGCAAAGACAAAAATAGTTAAAGGGTATAGCTAATTTTAGGTTCATGTTAATCTTGTGTTGAGAAAGGTTGAAGATAATGCTCAAAGGGTTCGGAGAGGAGTTTCTGAATTTAATCCTAGATAAATGCAGAAAAGTTGCTGGAAACCAGATTCTAGCTGGTTGTATCTACGGGTTCTTACCAAGCATGCGCCCAAAGGAGTCTAAAATCAAAAATTTGAATGTCTTAATAATAATCGAAGATTACGGGGGAAAGGTAAGAGGTTATAGAGAAAAGTTAAATGATGTTGAATTGAAAATTACGGCTTCAGATAAGGAAATTTTCGAGAAAGACGTCAAAAATGAGTTTCTGGGCGGCTTTCTCTCCGATGCTCTTTTGACCACTTATATACCCATCTTAAATGCTGAATATTTGAAGAAGCATGAGTTATATGTTAGAGTACGAACCTTAAAGGCGATCATAGAGAATCTGATACTGGAATATCCAGACTTATGTCATGAAATGCTTATTAAACCGGAATATTTTATTTATGAGCTGGCACGTAGGAAAATCAAAATTTTCCCATTATTTAGGCATGGCACCTCTCTATTCTTCAAAGAAGTACTAAAAAAGGAAAATTTGAAGTCTCTTCTGAAGGAATATGAGCCGAGTTTGAAGAAGCTCGAAGAAGATGTGATAGAAGTTTCGAATGGTTATGTTAGAATTAAACTCTCATTTATTGAGGAGCTAAAAAAGCTGAAAGTAAAAGCTTTCTTTCGTAAAATTCAAAGGAAAGCTTTGAAGACTATTCTTGATTTGATTCCTGAAATTTCTGATCTTGTTATTTCTGAGGATTTCTCCATTAAAGGATTCGAAAGCCCCGAAAAGTATCTTTATATACCAACTTCGATGGGGCACGTTTCTCTAGCGGAAAAAATATCAGTTGATGATTTTGTGTCTAAGCTTGCGCCGACAGCTAAGGTTTTAGATGTTGAATTTGAAGAAGTTGGCGGCATACTAAGTTCTGTATATTTGCTGAAGGTGAAATTTGAGGATAAAAGCGAAAAACGTGTTGTTGTTAAGAAGTTTAAGGATTGGATTGGGCTAAAATGGTTTCCAATAACTCTGTGGACTTTGGGGACAAGGTCATTTGCAGTTCTAGGCGAAACACGCCTTGCGAGAGAATATGCAACAAACAGATTTTTAAGAAGTAAAGGCTTTAACGTTCCAGAAATTTTGTATGTAAGCCCAAAGGAAGGACTAATCTTTCAAGAATACATCGAAGGCGTCTCATCTGAAAAAATAGTTAAAAAAATTCTTTCAGGCAAAAATGAAGATTTAACTCAAAATTTGGAATTTATTAGAAGGATTGGCGCCGAAATCGCGAAGGTTCACGCCTACAACATATGTATTGGGGATTCTAAGCCCGAAAACATTTTGATAACAGACGATAATCGGATATTCTTTATTGATTTAGAGCAAGCGAGTAGGGGAGGAGATAAGGCTTGGGATATAGCGGAATTTCTCTATTATTCTGGCCATTATGCACTTGTAACATCACCGATTAAGGCTGTGAAGGAGCTGACAAAATCCTTTATTGAAGGATACTTGGAGTCTGGAGGAGAGGAAAAATTTGTTAGGAAGGCTGGCTCAGCGAAATATACGAAAATTTTCAGCATCTTTACCCTTCCGCATGTTATATTAACAATTTCAAATTTATGCAAAAAGCTGGGTAGGGAATAGTATGGTTAAGCCTAGAACAACCCTAACCTTTTATGG
>CAYXFE010000096.1:0-4579 GCA_964464195.1 uncultured Candidatus Bathyarchaeia archaeon | reverse complement strand
CTGTTACACGTTTATTTTCTACAGTAACCTCAACGCCTTCCGGAATTTCTATTTCCTCTGAAACCTCAATTGCCTGCATCTTATCTTCTCCTAGTAGACGTAGGCGAGCAGCCTTCCACCTATCCTCTTTTGTTTAGCTTCTCTATGGGACATCACTCCCTGAGGGGTTGAAACTATAAGTATGCCGATATCACGTGCGGGCAGAAACTGCTTCTCCCACTTTTCAAATTCATCCGCCTTAACCGGATATCGAGGCTTTATTGCCCCGCACTTATTTATCCTTCCTAAAAGCTGAACCTTAAACTTTCCTTGACGTCCATCATCTATAAATTCGAATTCTCCAATATAGCCGTTTAACTGCATTATTCTTAGAACTCGGCCTAAAAGTTTGGAGGCTGGAGTAATCACGCATTCCTTTTTGTGGCGCATTTCATTATTCATTATGGTTGTAAGCCCGTTGGCCAGCGTATCCATCATGGTCAAGCCTTTCAGCCTCTCACTCATATTTCTTGAATCCCAACTTTTTGGCTACTTCCCTAAAGCATTGCCTACATAAATATAAACCATAACGCCTAATTACGGGGCCATAAGAACCGCAACGTCTACACGGTCGGCTACCCTTTCCATACTTCCGAACTTTTTTGGGTTTCTGCTTCGCCATACTAGTTCACCTATACTATTTCCACGCCGAATGTTTCCTTAATAAATAACATGGCTTCCTCCGGGGTTAATAAATGATGCTTTCCAATCTTAGACTTTACCCTACGTCTCCTCTTAACGCGATAACCCGGCCTTTCGAGGGAAACACAAATGTCCATTCCGAAAATTCCGAGTTCAGGCGAATACTTTGTTCCAGGAATGTCTATATGCTCCTTAATTCCAAACGAGAAATTTCCAAATTTATCAAAACAGCTTCTAGGAAGCTTGTTCCCTATGGCTTGAAAAGCCTTTTTTAGGAATTCTATTGCCTTTTCCTTTCTTAAAGTTACAACGCATGCGATAGGCTCGCCCTTTCTTATTCCAAAATCGCGAATTGTCTGCTTCGCCTTCCTTTTGCATGGCCGCTGGCCAGTTAGTTCCTCAAGAACTTTTGAAGCCTTTTCGAGTGGTTCTCCAGACTTTCCGACACACATGTTAACTACTACTTTTTCTATTCTAGGCTTAAGCATGGGGTTTTCCTGCCATTTCTTCAGTATTTCCTCTTCGCTTAAGCCTTTGCTCATTAACTCGCCTCCGGAAGCGAAATGCATGGTTGACTGTCGCCTACTACAAAGACGAAATCCATAATCGTCTGGAAACGTTCACCTTTAGAATCTTCAAGTGTGACAAGAAGGTTTCTACGTTTTTTGCCAGGTTTCTCCTCAATCTCAACTATTTTCCCGTATCTTCCCATGTTTTTTCCGCCAGTAACTATTGCTGGCGCATCTACTTTAAGCTCGAACTGCTCAAGAATTTGCCTATCCGGAAGGCTGACCTTAAGCGTGTTAAGCGTTTTATACGTGTCTTCTTCTGGATTTTTGGGGTCTGCAACCTTTACTAGTATATTGCTTCCATCATGAAGGTTAAGCTGTATATGGCCGCCGTCAACCGTGGTTTTGTTCTCTATTCTGCAAAGCTTGAATGTTGCCTCATCCTTTGGAATGGGATGAAGTATAAGTCCCTTCTTGGAGGGTAAAATTCTGAATGTCTTTTCAACTTCTGGAATTTCAACTACATCCATTAATCCTGCCGGATAAAGCTCTTCCTTTCGAACTTTCCCATCGACAATCACCTTTCCTTGAGCAATAATCTTCTTCGCTTCAACTCTAGTCTTGGCATAGCCCAAAATATCCCTTAAAATCAACGCTAAAGGCAAGCATCTAGACATGGGATGAGGCCCAGGCTTAGGCCTAACCGCCCAGACAAACTTTTTCCTTGGAATAGGCCATATTTTCGGCGCTGGCTTCCGTTTGAGATGTCTCTTTCCACCTTTCTTTCCCAAATTTAAGCCTCCTTCACCTTTTCAGCCTTTTTCTTTCTCTTTCCAGAAGGCTTTTTGGCCGCTGTCTTCTTCCGTTTAGTTTTTGCCCTTTTCTTTTTCGGTTTTTCTTCCTCTCTTTCTGTTTTTTCCTCTTCCTTTATTTCCTCAATTTTCTCTTCTTCTTTGACCTTTTCTTCCTCTATCCTTCTTTTCTCTAGCTCTTCCTTTGCCTTACTTTTTCTTTCAATTATTTTTCTTCTCCATTTATCATCCAAATTAAGTTCGGTAATCATGACTTTTGACGGGTGAATTGGCACATTTATCGTTGTTCCATCGACCTTTTCGCGTGTTATACCCTCTATTGTTATTCTGAATTTTTTACGGTTCACACTTAGGACTTTTCCTTCGAATCCCTTAAAGTCTCCCCTTAAAACTTGAACCTTGTCGCCTACACGAACTGGAAGCGACCTAAACCCATACTTTTCTCTCAATTCCGGAGCTAAGGGCGCGGCGAGAAGCTTATATCTAATGTGAAGAGGCGCAGTGTATAGCCTCTTACGCTGCTTCGAAGGTTTAGATGTTAAAGTTTTCGCCATATCTTTCACCTACACTATTATGCTTGCGGCACTCGCAATTCGCGGCCACCGCTCAGCCGCCTCCCGTGCGACGGGGCCTCTAATTTCTGAACCCTTCATTTCCCCTTCTGGAGTCATTATTACTGCTGCGTTGTCCTCGAATTGAACCCATATTCCTTCAGGTCTCAAGTAAGGCATTTTTTGTCGAACTACAACTGCGTGGAAGACCTTTTTTCTCATGTCCGGCGTGCCTTTCCTAACTGAAACAACTATCATGTCGCCTACAGCCGCTGAAGGAACACGTCTCAGCCTACCCTTATAGCCTATCACCTGTATCAGTCTTAGTTCCTTGGCTCCAGTATTGTCGGCGCATTTCAGCATGGCTCCCGCTGGGAGTCCTCTTGGAATTTTGGGTCTTTGACCAACCACTCCCTTTACGAGTAATGCTCTTCTTGCCCTTGCCGCCATTTATGACTCCTCCAGCTTTTCTATAACTACGAATGAAACAGTCTTGCTTATTGGTCTACATTCAGCTATTCTTACTTTGTCTCCTTCTTTGGCGTTTATGCACGGCGGATTATGCGCTGGAATATGGCTGTGCCTCCTCTCATATCTCTTAAATTTTGGAACATAATAGAGGTAGTCCCTTCTAACGATTACTGTTTTATCCATCTTCGCGCTTACTACAACTCCGTCTAGAATTCTCCCTCTAATGGAAAGTTGACCGTGAAATGGACAATTCTTGTCATTACAAGTTTTCTTGGGCTTCTTAAGTGAAACTGCCACTACCATAACCTCCTAATTTTCCTTTTAAGCCTCTCTTCAGGCCTTCCAACAATTACTTTTCCGTCAACTTCAACTATTGTTCCGTCTTCAAGTTTGAAGTGAAAAACTGCATTTTCCTTAGGAATGACCCTTCTTTTCCCATTCTTGCCTAGCAATACAAGCGTCTTTTTTGTTTCGTCAATAATTTTTCCAGATAAACCAACATAGCCCGGATGGGTGCTTTTAACAACTTTAGCCTCAAGCCCTATGAATTCATGCCTCAAAAATGCTGGCGTGACTTTCATTTCTTGCCTTTCTCCCTAGCCTTTTTCTCTTCATTCTCAATGGTTAAGATTCTTGCAATTGCTTTTCTAAGCTCCCTTATTCTCGAAGTATTTTCTATTGAACCTCCAGCCTTAATCATAGTCTTTATCCTCATGAGCTCGGCTCTCAGCTCGTTGAGCTTCTTTCTTCTTTCTTCGGGGCTCATTTCCCTTATCTGCTTAACTCTCAGTATCGGCATCAGCCTTCAGCCTCCTTCTTCTCTTCCTCAGCCTCTTTCACTTCAGATTCAGCCGTTTCAGCGGATTCTGAAGGCTTCTTTCCTATAGCCTCAAGTATTTTTATTTTATCTGGAAATTCGGCGTCCGGCGGCATTATCCTAACTTTTACTCCAAAAATTCCAGGTTTAAGCTGGACGTGAACTTCAGCCTTCCGCATATATTTCATGGCTGGCTCTCCGCTTTTCGGCAAGTATCCAGCCCTAAACTTCTCGTATCTGGCTCTTTCAGTCCTCAATTTTCCACTAATAATTATTTCGGCTCCTAGGGCTCCAGCCTCCATAATTCTGTTAAGAGCCCAGAATCCAGCCCTTCTAAAGTGAACACCTCTTCTCAAAGCGGCGGCAATCCTCGAAGCAACTATATAAGCGTTTAGTTCTGGAACTTCAATTTCTGCAACTGAAATCTGAGGGTTTGGAAGTCCGAACTTTTCTTCAAGAGTCTTTGCAAGTTGACGTATGGATTCGCCTCCGCGGCCTATCACAACTCCAGGCCTCATAGCATAAATTACAACGTGGGTTCCAAGCGGAGTCCTCGTAATTTCAACTCCGCCGTAACCTGCATTTTCAAGTTCCTTCTGCAGAAACTCATCAATTTGAGCCTTTTTGACGGATTCGGATATAAAATGCTTTATCGTTGACATTACTCTTCCTCCGCCGCGAACGGCCTTTCAATTTCCTCCAAAACAATTTCCACATGCGTTAGCGTCTCAAATCTTG
>CAYXFE010000095.1:1982-4584 GCA_964464195.1 uncultured Candidatus Bathyarchaeia archaeon | reverse complement strand
TGCTCTGCATATGGAATTAGGGAAGCGCATATTCCCAGAATTGTGTATGGAGCTATTTCAACATGTGTGTGCTGAGGAGTAACCTCGTCGAAGCTTAGGGCTACGTAAATATTCTCTTCCTCTTCGGCGTCAATATACTCGATTATGCCGTTCTTGATTAGGTCGTCCCATGTCCATTCTCCATTGCGAATCTTTTCGATGTGCTCTGGCTTAAGTTTGGGTTCGCCGTTTTCGACTATTATTAATGGTCTTAGCACCCTTCCCTCATCGCAGTTAACGTAGATTTCCTCTCTTTGTCCATAAAGCTTCGAGTAATACGCTATACTAACCATGCTTGGAATTTCATTCCTTCTTCTTTTCGCTCTGAACTCATTGACAATTTCAAGCGGCTTATTCGTATAGCCTATTAGGCAACCGTCGACAAAAACCTTGGTTCCAGTAAGCTTAAGCGCGTCGCTCGCCTCATCTATTGGAACAACGCCCATACGGTATAGAACATGCTTAATCTTCTCCGGATTCACACCTACAGAAATGCATGCTTGAAGAGCCAAATTATTAACCAAGCCACAGTTTGAGCCTTCAGGCGTTTCGTTCGGACAGAGTCTACCCCAATGGGTTGGATGCAAGTCTCTAGCTTCAAAGTTCGGCTGGCTTCTGCTGAGTGGAGATTGAATTCTCCGCAGATGGCTTAGGGTTGAAATAACGTTAGTTCTGTCAAGAAGCTGAGTTATGCCAACACGGCCTCTTCCCCAATTTCCAGTAGCCAACGCATGCTGAAGCCTTTCAGTTATTATGCCCGGCCGGACAGCCGCAGAAACATTAATGACCATTTGTCTCCTGACGCCCATCCGTTCAAGCTGATACTTTATGTCTCTACAGAGATTTCTGAAGGCAACTCGGAACAAGTCTGCCAGCAGCGGCCCCGCAAGTCTTAACCGCTTATTCTTGAAATGGTCTTTATCGTCCGGCTTTCTCCTTCCAAGCTTAAGCTCTATCACTCTGCACGCCATTTCGCCTAGAAATAGGGCTTTCTCTCTACGCTTGCTTTTTCTTCTGCCAAGATGAGGCAGGAAGTTTCTGTCGAGAATCTGCTCGGCTTTCTGAATTCTATACTCTTCAACTTGACCGTGGGCGACTCGGTTTCCAATATAGAGTATTGCATCCTTAACGGTGTCTATGCCTGCAGCCTTCTCAAATGAAGGTTCAAGCTCATTCTGAATTTCTTTGTCGAGAGAAACAGCATCTGCAATCTCCTTGTCGGATTCGAGGCCTAAAGCTCGCATTACAACTACAAACGGAATTTCTGTAGGCACGCCTGGAATGCTAAGGTAAAGCACTCCGTCAGACTTCATTTTAAGCTCTATTCTCGCCCTGAAACCAACAGTAGTCGAGAATATCTTTGCCTGATAAACAGGTGAAGCTCCACGCTCATCAATGTCAACTATTACACGGTTCGGAGCCAAATCCTCAAGGGCAACAATAACCCTTTCAGAACCATTAATTATGAAGTATCCGCCCGGATCATTTGGGTCTTCCCCATGGGCAATAAGCTCTTCAGGGGTCATCTGCGACAGCACGCATAGCTTAGACTTCAGCATTACTGGCAAGTCACCTATCATAACTAGCTCTGTATCCTGCTCTCTGCCATCAATGACAGGGGTCATTTCAAGGGCAAGCGGCGCAGCATAGGTAAGGTTTCTGAATCTAGCCTCCATAGGATAAATTTCATGCTTCGTTCCGTCAACCTCGGTTGTGTAGGGTCCGCTAATTCTAGATTGAGGGTCAATTATCCAAAGCTGGCCAAGCTTAATCTTGTAGGGATTCTCTGGAACTTCTATTTCTATTTCGCCTATCTCATCAATTATCTGCTGTAGGCCGTTCTCTATAAAATCGTTGTATGAGTCAAGATGCTGCCTTACTAGGCCCTTCTCCTTAAAGAAAGCCTGCAACAGCACAAACAAGTCTTCAGGGGTAATCTCAGATCTGCTCAAACCTAAACTCTCCTCCTATAAAGCTTCACTTTCCAAATTAACAAGACGCGCACATTTTCTTTTATTGAAATGCCCTCCAAACTGGAAGATTCCTCCAATGGGCCGGTCATCCGACCCCATAAAATTATGGGTCTCCAAACTAAGCCTATCATACTGAAGCTAAAAACCTAAAACTGCAAAGCTCCCTAATAAACCTTACGAAGTCATTTTTATTATTATGAATAGATGTGGTGAAGCATGCAAGCATTATTAAAAACGCTAGAAACCTCAAAATCAGATAACTATCTCTTTCATATACTCTATGCTGTTAGTTGCCTACCCGCCTATAGCAACTTATTAATAAAGGGGATAATTAATAATGCTCACAGGTGCAGTTTAACTATATAGTAGGGAAATGGAGTGGAAAAAATTAAGATAACTATTGGAATAGTTTCTGTGATAGTAACAATTTCTGTTATCGCCTATCTTGTAACATTGCCAAGATCAGCTTTAGAGGAATTTAACTGGCTTTCAATTATCGCGTTGCTTTTCCTATATTGGATAATTTTCGTTAATTGGTATTCTAAACATAAAAGAGAACGCCTTTAAATGTTTGAAAGGAAAATAGGAAG
>CAYXFE010000095.1:0-1882 GCA_964464195.1 uncultured Candidatus Bathyarchaeia archaeon | reverse complement strand
GTAGACTAATATGGAAAAGCCGAAGAAAATAGCCTTTCTTGGAAGGAACCTCAACTAACGGTGAGTATGGGATAGGTAAAAGGAAATGTCCATGTATGAGAAGCTGCATTTCAAAATAATATCGTTTGTTCATGACACTCTCTATGGGATATTTGTGAACCCCTACAAGCTCTTAAATGCGGCTGGGCTGAAGCCCGGGCAAAAAGTGTTGGAAGTTGGCTGTGGACCCGGCTTTTTCACGATTCCCGCGGCGAAAATTGTTGGAGCTGAAGGAGTGGTTTATGCGCTTGATGTTAATCCATTCGCCGTTGAGGCTGTTCGACGCAAAGTTGAGAAAGAAGGCCTAGATAACGTCAAGATTTTGTTTGCGGACGCTGCTAGAACAGGTTTGCCGGATGAAAGTGTTGATTTAGCTTTTCTTTTCGGTGTTATTCATGCCTTAGAAGATGTGGATGCCGTTATGCGGGAGATGCATCGTGTTTTAAAGGCAAATGGAATTCTGTCTGTTCAAAAATCGTGGTGGTCAGAAAAACACTTAATAGATGTTGTAACCAGAAGCAAGCTTTTCTCATTCATAGAAAGGAAAAATAGAATCTTTAAATTCAATAAAGTATAGAAATTCTACTGTATGTGAATTAGATGAGAAAACACAAGCGCGCAAGTTTTTCAAGATTTATTCTAATGGCTCTACTGGAGGAAGGCCCTCTAAATCTAAAAGAATTAGAAGAAAGAGCTTTTATCTTCGTCTATCATTTCCATGGATTCGGATATAGCCTACATGCAGCAGTACAAAAGAAGCTGATCGGTTTTCTATCTTTGCTGGGATATCGACCGCGGGAAGATTACTCTGCAAAGATGAAGAAATGGCGCGAAAAACATGAGCAGCAAATCAACGTTCAACTGGAGTGTAAACGCCTAATTGAGAAGGGCCTTGTTAGGCTAAATGAAGAGGAAAGGTATGAATTGACAGAGAATGGAATAGAAGAGGCTGAAAAAAGCGCAAGAGAAATGAAAAGAGCATTAACTTCAATTAGAAGCCAGTACCTAAGTCCGACGGCGGCCGCAAGGAACACGGTTATTGCCGACTTCTTTCTGGCCATAATGAAACTCTTAGCTGGATTCTTTAGCAATAGCGTCGGCTTAATTGCGGATGGTGCAGACGCCGCCATAGACACGGTTTCGGCTTCAGTTGTATGGGCTGGGATAAAGTTCAAAAAAGAACTTGCAGGAACTCTCATTATCATTTTAATGATGTTTATAACCGCCTCCAGTGTTGGATACGAATCAATAACCAAGATTATAGAAACCCTTACTGCAACCATGCAACCAGTATTAATGCCATACTTGGTTATCATGGTTGAAGGAATAGCACTTACAGCAGCAGTCATCCTACACTTTTATCAACGCTACGTGGGGAAAAACAATGGAAGTCTAGCGTTAATCTCCCAGTCAATTGACTCCAAAAACCACATTTATGTTGCTGGCGCCGTTATTATAGGCGCCATATTCTCAATGTTTGGAATATACTTTGTTGATGCTTTAATCGGCGCATTCGTAGCCAGCAGAATTCTCATAGATGGATTCAGTCTATCAAAAGAAGTGCTATCTTCAGCCAAAGGAGAAGAAATAGACTTCTCCAAATATAAAATGCCGCTTGAAAGGCACAGGCACTTAAGTAGACTAGAAACGTTTAGAGCATGGATACTCTATTCTATGAAAGAGGACAATTTAACCACAAAAGAAGAATTAATTAAATCATTAAAAAGAAGCTTCAAACCAAAATACACCTATATTCTAAGCGAGTTTAGATTTAGACCCGCAATAGACATAAATTTCGAGAAAGAATTCGATGACATAATCAAATATTTACTTGAGGAGAAAT
>CAYXFE010000094.1:0-4585 GCA_964464195.1 uncultured Candidatus Bathyarchaeia archaeon | reverse complement strand
TCATAGTAGCGGGGGCCATAAGTTAGAGTTATTTGATGAAAAACCTCGTTTTTCATTTCAACCCTTTCCAAATTTCCTTCAACATAAACGGTTTCATCCTTCCACGCTTGCATTCTAAACTCTTCAACATAGGAGATTATCCGCCTTATATCATCAACTTTTGGGCCTTCAAGAACTTCTAAAATTTCAATGGGGTATATTGAGGGCATAAACGCGTTTTCCCCATCATCTAGAACCTTCGCGACGGCTCTAATCCAGCCTTCATTAACTATCTGACGTGTGGTTTCATACTCGTTACGGATTTCACTCCAATCCTTTATTGGCTCAAACTCAACCTTAACCTTCCGGTCGGCGACTCTGCAGTCAAAAATTGCGTAAATAAGCTTTCTACGTTGATGCCAAAGAAATTCCTTAACAGAATAATTTTTAAATCGCCAATGCTTCCCTTCCATAACCCTTTCATCTTCAAATTCATTTTTAAGCGGAGAATCCGCTTCTGCATATATTTCTTTTAGGGTTTCGCGGAGCCTCTGAAGATTCTCTTTCCCATAAATTGTTAAGTCTAGGTCTGAAAGCTCTGGATTATAGAAATCATGAAGTAGCGAGCCGAAAACCCCAAAGGTTTCTGTTGATAAGTTTGCGCTTGAAGTTATTAGGCTTAGAAGGTCTTGAAGTGAAAGGAGCAGCTTGTCCGTGGGCTCTTTAACCAACAATTTTTGAAGCTTTTCTTCAGGCCTCCTAGTTTCAGCTATTAACTCTTTTCTAACTCCAACAAGCTTTTTCTGTAGCGGCCTATAGAAAAGAGTGTATTCCGGAAAATTTTCCATGACAAATTTTAATCCCTCATCTGCATAAAACTTGTAGAAGGTTTTAGAGCCTAACCTTCTAGGCGCCCTCGGGTCTTTGGAACGATATATTTTTTCAGGTGCATATTCAACATCGCATACGTAGCCTTCCGGCGGATGGAAATATCCATAAACTCGAAAAATTATTCCTTCCTTGGTTATGATTGCGTCTCTGTCTCTCAATTTCAATTTTTCATTCATCACTTGTTCCTCTTTTCTCCTCTAAAATTCTGAAGATTTTCTTTAAGTCTTCATCTTCGATTTTTTCTTCAACATTTTTCCAGAAAACATCTAACTTTTCCTTGTCATAACCCTCCTTTTCATATTCCAAAGCTTGAAAAATCATTTCTAACTGGTCTATTTGCCTTGCAATTTTCGCTTCTAGAGTCTTCCGCTCTTCAAATTCATTCCATAGCGAGAGATATTTCTGCTTAAATTTTTCGGGAAGAGCCTCTAGAATTCTTCTTATAGCCTCAAATTCCCTCTTCTTCACTTCATGTTCGCCAATTTGCTTTTTTGCAAAATAATCGTAATCGCCTATTATTGCTTCGTGAATGTCATGCAGAAGAAGCATGCGCATGAGTTTTTCAGCATCCATTCCCTTTAGATCAGCTATGCACATGGCAATTAATGCGCTTCTGTATGAGTGGTCGGCGACGGATTCCGGATTTTCTATTCCAACCCAACTTATCCAGCCGGCGCGCTTAATTCTTTTTAGCCGACCAGCCATTTGTAAAAACTCAACTATTTCTTCATGCATTTAATTTTCACCTTAACGGCCAAATATACTCGTTTTCCATTCTTCCAGTTCCAACTACAACTTGATAGTAGGTTTTTCCGCTTTCAATGTTTTCTACCCTTTCAAGCATTCCGGAAACTTCTATTTTTTGTCCTTTCTTGGCTACATTTCTATATGCACCTATCATTGAAACAACATATTTTGGATATTCCTCCACTTGTGATTCATTGTTTAACGGAAGATAATCACCTATCCTATAGATTGCTGGCCTAAAAACTGCTTCTTCATCTTCTAGAACTTCACATTGGAATTTAACGGGCTTTATCGGCTCGTATCTGTTTTCTCCATACCTTGTTTTTATTTCTCCAAGTTTTCTGACGGCGTTATAGACGAATAATTTTCCTTTAAAGCGCCCTCTATATTTTCTTATCCTATCAAGCCTAGTTTTGAAAACATAGCTTATTTCTCCTTCTTGAGCCAGCTTTTCAATTGTCTTTTCGACTTTTCTAAAGTTTTTGCTTCCATAGACTACGAAGTCTATATCAGAGCTTGAAGAGTGCATGTTTAGGGCGATTGAGCCATGAATTCCGAAATCTTCAAAATCAACCTTAGCTTCGGCGGAAACCAGCGAAATAAGTTCTAAAGCAAGCCTTTGCAAGTCATCCTTTTTAGGCGAGAAGACAAGCTTTCGGAGACAAACGCTTGGAATGTAAACTTCGCTTATTTGGGTAAACGGTACGCTCAGAATTTCCTTCATTCTGTAAGGGCAGAAATAAACGTAATGGCTGAAGTTTTTCTTTAAAGATTCAATCAAAATCCGGTAATTTTCAGCCGAGTAGAGTTTTTCAGCTCTGCACAGAGTTTTACCTTTAAAATTCCATTTCTTTTTTAGGTATTTTATTGGAAAGAATTTGGCATATTCTATTGGAATGTATTTGAGGAAGGCTAGAGTTCTGTTTGGCGGATGCTCATATCCAAAGACGTAGAATATGAAGTTGTCTTTGGTTATTATTGCATCTCCGTCTCTTGGCGTCCACTCTTCCATCTTATGCACACATGACTTATTTGAGGAAGGTAAATATTTGGCTTGGCAAATAAAAGTGAAGCCTTGCAGAGCTGATGAACTTGGAGCGGGGATTCCTAGACAGAGACTTCATAGAAACACCTCAAGGTTTCATGTTCTGCGTGGTAGGACCTTACCATCCAGACGATAGGGTAATCGCCTACCTCAAATATGTCCCGTCAAAAAGCGGCCTTTGGAAAAGAAGCGGGCAAACCTTCAGCAGGGTAATGAAAGCCTATACAATTCCGAATTTGCTTGAAACATTCAAAATTCTTGAAGAGAAATATCCACAATATCTTTTCCACTCACCCCACTACAATATTAGAATGACCGCTGTGCCATTAAACTGTGTAAAGCAACACTATAAGCCTGAAGAGAAACTTGCACAGCTAAAAAACAATGAAAAACTCGATATACTTCAGCGAAAAGCCATAACGCTTACTGAAGCTCTTTCCACAGAAAGCGGAGTTCCTATTAGAAATTTTGGAGTAACAGGCTCAATTCTTCTAGATATGCATAATGTTAACTTCTCAGACATTGACTTAACCGTTTACGGCGTCAAGGAAAGCTGGAAGCTGAAGGAGGCCATGGCTGAAATTTACGATGCAAACAATGAAATTCGCAGATTTGAGGGTGAAAGCCTCAAGGCATGGTGTAAAAGCAAGGTTGATAAGCATCCGCTGGAATTGAAGGATGCGCTGAAAATTTATGATAAGAAATGGAATATTGGAATTTTTAATGGAACAAGATTCTCGATTCACCCAGTCAAAATGAGAGAAGAAATAAATGAGAAATACGGAGACAAAACATTTTATCCAAAAGGCTTTGTTACAATTAAAGCTAAAGTTGAGGATTGTTCTGAATCCATATTTCTGCCAGCCATCTATAAAATAAGCAAAGCGAAAATTTTGGAAGGAAAGGCTGTTGATCCGCTTCTTGAAGTCGTGTCCTATGAAAGCCTATATGACAGCCTAGCGGAAAATGGAGATGAAATAATCGCCAGAGGAAAACTTGAACTAGTTAAGGATAACAGAAACGGAGAGGAATACTACCGTATCTTGGTTGGTTCTCCGGAAGGAAAAGGAAGAGAGTTTATAAAGCCTGTTTAAAGTTCAAGAACCTCTTTCAAATAAGCCTTGTAGGGTCCAAGTCTTCCGCCATAATTCCCAGCCGAAATTTTCACGACTCCGGGAACTTTTACAGCCGCCTTTATCCCTTCAGCCATCGCCTGCTTTACAACATCCAGGTTTAGGCCATTTATGACTATTTCGTAGACGCTTTTCACGTTTTCCGGAACTTTAGATTCTGGAACAAGCTTTCTAATGACGGGGCAATATGGATGATTCGTAGAAGCCTTAAGCTTATACTTCAGCGAGCCAGCCTTAGAGCCAGCCCTACAGACCCCGCCTGGAAATGGAAGAACAACTCCCTTCACATTATTTTTTATGGCATTTACGGCTTCTTCCGCCGCCTTAAGTCCAGCACTTCTATTTTCAGCCAATATGAGAAAGTTTCCGCCAGCAATCGCCTGCGCCGCGCCGAATGTGTCTTCTACTATGAATACGCCTTCCATTACTGGAATTTTCCAGACTTTCCTGTCTCCAACCATGTCTTTGCGTTGGAATCCGTCTCCGAAAAGCCTTATGCTTCTTCCAACCTTAAGCTTTCTCTTTGCCTCTGGAAGCCCGTCAAAAGCGGCTGTTGTCGGGCAAGTCATTATGCATTGGCCTATTCGCAGAACCATCTGATTTTTCAAGGCAGCTCTTGTTCTATGATAGATTTGAATTAATGCGCCTATTCTTCCATCAGGAGTTTCCTCTGGGGAAATTAATCCTTCCACACCAGCCTCTGCGGGAGACATTATGATTGAAGATGCGAATCCAGTTGCGACATTTGCCGCCGTTAAAGCCCACTTTTCATTTTCAGCAGTTATTAATA
>CAYXFE010000093.1:0-4634 GCA_964464195.1 uncultured Candidatus Bathyarchaeia archaeon | reverse complement strand
AATAATGCTCCTATGAGAATGAAGTGCCAGCTTGGTGCAACCGCGTAGAAGATGTAGGAGATGGCGACGCCGAAGGTTAGGCTTGAGATAAGCCATCTGCGCCCATACTTGTCGGCTAGATATCCTCCTGGAAACTGGACCAGAGCAAGGGCTAGGAAGGAAACAGCCGAAATTATTCCGAGAATTGTAGGTGTGCCGCCCAAATTTATGACGTAGTCTGGATAGTATGTTCCGGGAAGTTCATTGACAAAGTCCATTAGAATCCAGCTTACCACCAGGATTAGGAAGTTCCCTCTGAAGAATGAGAACTCCCTCTTCAGCTTTTCGATGAACCCCAAGATTATTCCTCTTAATGTTATTTCTATTGAAGCGTGGTTAGGCTAGTTATTGATTGTGGGTAAAAGTGTCCAATAGATTGTCCACTAAATAAATTTTAGCTTCACATTAAAATAGAGGAGGAGCTAGAGGTCGTCTCTTAACTTTAAGAGCTTGGCAATGTTGGCGTCTGAATCTATTCTTGGAATTATCTTTCCAGTTTTAGACGTGAATAGGGTTGTTACGCCGGGGCCATGTCCAGAAGTTACGCAGTTAGAGTGGACAACTATGCCTATTGAAATTGCTCCCTTCCGATAAATCCTTCCATATGAATGGTCCGCATCCTGAATAGCCACCAAATCGCCTAACCTTAAATCCTCAAGCCCATACTCCTTAACGGTCGGTTCATCAAAGAGCTGAATGTCATAATCCCCAGAATAGGTTTGGTTTGCGCCTAGTCCAGAACCCATAATGGCGGCTGGAATAATATGCGTAACTGGAATTTCAAGCTTGTCTCCGACTGGCTGCGGATTAATCGCTTCTAAAAACCTTGGATCCATATTCATAACTTTAATTTCCGGATAATCTAGCAGTTCTAGGCCGACTCCGAAGGCTTTGATTAGAATTTTGTCTCCTATAAGAAGCTTCTCTAAGGTTTCCGGCGGAAAGTCAACGAGTACATGCTCTATTCCGCCGTGCTTTCCAGTCACAACTCCCTTTGCGCCTTTAGCTTCTCCGGAAACGACTATGGCTTCATTACCTACACACGCTAGAATGTTTAGCGCCATGTTGGCTCCGCCTGGAAAACGCTCATCTTTCTCCTTGTTCTGTACGCTTACGCCTGGCTCCACGTGGTCAGCCATCCATCCGACAGCCGGGTCGCCGACGCGAATGTTGTAGGTGATTCCTCCAACGCCTGGAAGGACCATAGGCTTGCCTTCAGCAGATATTCTATAGGCTGAACGCCAAAAGACTGGACTTGAAACTTCTCCCATGACCGAAATCTTAACAAGCTTCTCAACATTGGTTCTCAGCATCTATTCTCACCCTTTTCAGACAAATTGATTATCTGCTTGTATAATTTAGTAGTTATGGGAGCTGAGGAGTCTGACCAAGAAATTCGACCTTGTAGTTGCGGGACACTTTGCCATTGACAAGATTGAAATAGGAAAAACAAGAATCGTCAGAGTCGGTGGGCCTCCCTTCTATTCGGCTATTGCAGCCAGTCGACTGGGTGTGAAGGTTGCTGTTCTGTCTAAGGTTGGCGGAGACTTTTCGAGAAGTTATCTGGAAATTTTGGAAAATGAGCAAGTAAACATCGATTTTACTCAGATTGTGGAGGATGCGAAAACAACGAGCTTTCACATCAAGTACATCGACAATTTTAGGAAGATGAAGCTTGAGGCTTTATGTCACGGGCTTCTTCCAGAAGATGTGCCAGCAAATTTGAAGGCTAAGGCAGTTCATGTAGCTCCAATAGCAAATGAAGTTTCCTATGAAACATTCGAGAGACTTAGAAAAAATGCAGACATAGTCTGCTTAGACCCTCAAGGATTCACGCGGAGATTCGATGAAAAGGGAAATGTTGAGCTTAAAGAATGGAGAGATAAGCGTTTCTTAGAGAAAACTTCCATTCTTAAGGCGGATGAGAAAGAGGCTGCTTGCCTCTCTGGTTTTTCAAATCCATACAAGGCAGCAGAGAAAATTGCTGAATATGGAGTTGAAATGGTTATTGTAACCTTGGCGGAGAAGGGCGCCATACTATACTGCGATGGGAAGATTCATGAAATTCCAGCTTATCCAGTTAAGGTTACTGATCTCACGGGAGCTGGAGACGTCTTCATGGGCGCCTTCATTGCAGAATATATTAAGGGGAAAGACCCAGCCTGGTGTGGTTGCGTAGGCTCGGCTGCAGCCTCTATTCTAATCGAGAGAAACGGCCTTTTAAGATTTGGATTTAAGGATGAAATCTATGAAAGAGCCGAAAAACTGTACGGAATGATAGGCTAGTTATTCAACTATTCTGGGATGGATGAGCTGGCGGCAGTATGGACAATGCACAAGAGCCTTTTGCGGATCGGTTCTCCATCTTCTCTTGCAGAAAGGGCACTCGACAAGAACTTTTTCTCCTGCAACGAACCATTTGCGGCTGAAAGCCAAGGTTAAGGCGCTGAAGATTAGAGCTGTCATGCCAAGAATGAATAGGAAGATTAGCTTGAAGGATATTCCCGCTACTAAGTCTATTTCTTCCGTCCAGAGAAGATTCCAGAAAGCCGTCAAGAATTCGTTAAATGAGCCTGTTTCTAGCCAAACCCTCCAGAATGTATAGATTATGGCTGAAATTCCAATTAGGAAAAGAACTACGCCGAGAGCATATCCATATCGGCTTTTTCTAAGCACCTTTCTCATTTCAGTTCCAAATCCGAGTTGAACAACAGCGTATATTAGACTTATGAAGCAGAACTAAGGCTTCTCAGATATAGTGCACAAACGATAGAAGGCTTATGTTTGAAGGTTAAGTTTTAATTGTGACGTAAAAGTGTTTAAGTGTTTGATTGTATGTTGAATTGTTGGAGGCTTAAGGGTTTGGGCCGCGTCGCAAAGGGGGTTAAATGTAGCGTTAAGGGCTGCAGTAATCAGGCTGTGCGCTCTCTATCAGCAGCGAAGGTTAGTTCTGCGGGCCTAGATGTAGGCTCAGGTAGGCGGGCTTATCTCTGCAAGGAGCACTACAGAGAATATAAGAAGAGAACCAAGAAGGAGAAAAGGCTAGATAAGTGGAGATATTCAGTCTAGTAAGGAAAGGCTAATCAATAATTTTAACAAATTATTTCTGGCTTAAACATGATGTAAGATGAGGAGAAAATGCGAATACTGCAGCTACATTCAGACTTCATCGAATACAAACCAATAAAGAAGGAAGTTGAAAATGCTGAGCCATGCGAAAAGAAAAAGCAAAGATACGAAGACATAGTCGTCCTATTCACCTCAATAGAAGAAGCCGACAATGAGCAAGTTGCAAAAAAGGCAATCGAAGAAATAAGTGAAAACCTGAAGGTTATCGGCGCAAACCGAATTCTAATCTATCCATACGCTCACTTAAGCAGCCAACTCGCAAAGCCTCAAAAGGCGCTAAGAATTCTGAAGGCAATGGAGAAATACGCAAAAAAGGCTGGAATAGAGGTTTATCGCAGTCCATTCGGATGGTGCAAACAGTTTTCGCTAAGGATTAAGGGTCATCCGCTCGCCGAGCAGCTCAGAATAATAACGGCTGAAGAAGCCAAAAAGGAGGAAGAAGAGAAGGTTCCGGAAGCCCTCAAGGCAGAGGAGAAACTCAAATCCTACTGGTATATTCTGCAGCCGAATGGAAAAATGGTTCCAGTAGAAGAATTCGACTTCTCTAAATATCCAAACTTGGAGAAGTTTACGAAATATGAGATTTCTAAGGTTAGGGCTGTTCAGCAGATTCCACCACATGTTAGGCTTATGAAAAAGCTTGAAATCGCCGATTATGAGCCTGGAAGCGACCCGGGAAACATGCGCTGGTATCCAAAAGGCAGACTAATCAAATCGCTTCTGGAACAATATGTAACTCAGAAGACGATTGCTTATGGCGCAATGGAAGTTGAAACTCCGGTAATGTATGACTTTAATCATCCAAGCTTGGCTAGGTATCTAAACCGTTTCCCCGCACGCCAATACCTGTTGAAGTCTGAGGATAAGGAGCTTTTCCTACGTTTCAGCGCATGCTTCGGCCAGTTTCTGATGGCACATGACGCCCAAATCTCATATAGACATTTGCCCCTCAGACTCTATGAACTTACACGCTACAGCTTCAGAAGAGAAAAAAGCGGAGAACTTGTCGGTCTTAGAAGGCTTAGAGCCTTCACCATGCCCGACTGCCACGCCTTCTGCGCAAACCTTGAACAAGCAAAGGAGGAAATGAAGAGACGCTTCAAACTTTGTATGGAAATTCTTGAGGATGGACTTGGCTTAACAAAGGATGACTATGAGCTTGCAATAAGATTCACAAGGGATTTCTACGAAGAGAATAAAGACTTCATAGTTTCTCTAGTTAAGATGTTTGGCAAGCCAGCCCTAATTGAAATGTGGGATGAACGCTTCTTCTACTTCATTCTAAAGTGGGAATTCAACTTTGTCGACAATATGAATAAGGCTTCAGCCCTAAGCACAGACCAAATCGACGTGGAAAACGCGGAAAGATACGGCATAGTCTATGTAGACGAAAACGGCGAGAAAAAATATCCACTGATACTTCACTGCTCGCCGAGCGGAGCAATAGAAAGATGCGTGTATGCAAT
>CAYXFE010000092.1:0-4638 GCA_964464195.1 uncultured Candidatus Bathyarchaeia archaeon | reverse complement strand
AACCTTTCAACCATAAAGTTTTGACCTAAACGTTTCCTTGGAAAAACCCTATAACGTCTCAGCAGATGCTTAGCCTGATATAGAAGATTCACCATTTCCTTCACGATGCACGCGTGAAAAGCCTATACTTGCTCTCTCCTGTGAGCTCCTCCAGAATTCTTTTTGCGAGAAGTTTGGCTGGATTGGGAATGTTAGCTCTTTTCTGTAGGTCCTCAAAGCTTTCGAAGGGCTTTCTTTCCCTTTCATTTATTATCTGCCACATATACTTCTTTCCTATACCAGGAATAAGCTCTAAAGCATGCATCCGGGGTGTTATGGCTTGGGCGGAATTAAAAAAGCTAACAAAATCCTTCTCCCTAGCCAACACAATCTTCTCTATTGCCGTCGGCAGCTCCATCTTGGCATTTGCAGTCAACTCATCATATCCTATTCTTCCAATAATATACGAAATTTCTTTTCGGTCATTTTTCCCAACATATACGCGGTCATGAGGCTTCAAAAATACGCCTTCCTTCGTGGCTGCCTCAAGAAGCGTAAAATATGACTCGCCTATAAGTTGGACTACTGCTCCAGCCCTTCTGGTAAGTCTTAAGCCTGGACGGCCGTGAGGAAGGAAGTCTAGAACGTAAGCGTATTCTTCATACCTTTTCTCCATTGCCCTCGCCCAACAAATATGCATAAACCCTTTTTCTGTTCAACTATTTTTGGCGATACTCGTTTAAAAGACCTATTATGGCTTCTAACTTTGAGGTTTCAACAATTTTTCTTCCACCGGCAAGAAATGTTCTAAGCTCTTCTATGCTTTCAGGCATGCAATTCACAATTTGGACGGCTTCTTCCTCTTCTAGGCCATGCTCCTCAACAAGTTTCTTAACAAGCTCCCTAGCTGACTTTGAGTCAATTTTAGAAAATTTCGTGGCGTAATCTAGGGTTCTACGTTGAAATTGGTCTAAATTCTCTTCACCTAGAGACTCCAAAATCTCCTTAACTTCCGGAAGTGTCAAAATCTTCTCCTTTAGAGGTTTGGGCATTTCAACCACCAGCAAAAGGAGTTATATGTTCAGGTCTAACAATAATTTCCTTAACTGCGTCTCCCTGCGTCACGCTAACAACATAGGCTCTTCCCCGCTTCTCCTTGATTACGCCGACTTTGCCGTGGTATCTCTTGTGGGGCATGCCTTTATGGACGCTTGGCTCAATTTTTATTATGACTTTCTCTCCGGGCTTGTATTCGCGGAGTAGCCTACTTAAGCCTAGCTTTCCCTTTTCCCTTGAACTTTTCTTTAGCAGGGAGCGCGTGCCATGCCTGTATCCGTGAGATTTCCTAACCATTTTTCATTCCCTTTTACAGGTTTACATCCAATACATCCAATTCTAGGGGGACGGCCTTAACCTTAAGGATTTCTGAAACGCTCGGTTTTGTTCTTCCCATGTCGCCTGTAACCAGCTCTTTAATGTATAGTCCCCCTTGGCATCTTATGCGAAGTTCTATCATTTTTGGTGTCAATTTGTTTACCTTTGTCTCATATATGTACTTTTCCCGAGTTTTGTCGGCTCTGCGATGCAGAACACGTATTGGAGTCTTTTGGGAAACCCTACAATTCGTTAGGGTTGACTCAAGCAGTTTAAGCTCTTCATCAGAAACCTTCTTTTCAAGCTCGACAACAACGCGATAGGTTTTCTCGGTTTTCTCTCCCCTCTTAACCCTTTCAACATCCTCCCGACTTGCAAATGTTAAGCCTAAAACTTCCACCTTGCCGTCTGCATAATTATTAATCGCATTCTCAAGCTTCCACAAGTCTATAAAACGCCTTTTCGGCTTTTTAACCTCAATTACGAATGGACGGCCAGATCCAAGCATCCTTGCGTCTACGTCCTCGCGTCCAGCAGCGTGAAAGGCAGTTCTTTCACCTTCAGTCATTTCCAGTACTGGAGCTGAAATTAGCTCAGCTACAGATTCTGGATATTTTTTCCCAGTCCAGTTGCAGGCTTCGCATCCCTTACCCATACATTTTGTGCATATCCACATTGACTGCGGAAGGTTTCGCACAAGCTTACGGTATCTACCAGAAATGTAGAGGGGATTAATCTGAAGCCTAACAATGTTTTTAAACGGATTTACGAGCACAACTATGTCTGGCTTCTTTAAATCAGCTTTTTTCCCAGTTTTTTCAGCAATTTTCTTCCCTATTTCTCTGCTAAAATGATTTTTTATGCTTTCCCCATGAGTTATCTCGAATTCTGCCTTAAATTCATCCTCCCTTTCCTCAACTCCTTCCGGGAGAAGAATTCCCACAAGGAAAGTGGAGTATTCATATTTGCTCATTCTTTCAACTGCTTTTTCTGCTAGTTGCTCAATTTTTTGAAAATTGTTGCTGCAGAGGGAGCAGACGAATTCTTTTCGCTCAAACTTTTTATTAGTTAATTTTTCCAGCAGATAATAGGCTATTTCAAAGTTTCCGTTAAATGCAAGCTTTTTTAGAAAATTTATTGCCCGTTTATTTCCAGCTAAAGCTTTTCTGTGCGCCTCCATTGTTAACAGAAGCTTTATGGCGTATCCTCTTGTTCTGTTTTCAATTCCGTAGCCTAAAAGCGCGAACTGTCTTCCTAGACAAAAGTCGCAGATTGGATACTTACTCAGAATCTTTCTAGCCTTTTTCAATATTTCCATTGGCGAAAGCCTCAAAGACTAAAGAAGCTTATCCTAAAGGAAGCTTTTTGCCGAAAATCGCCGGAAGCTTCTTTCTTCGCAGAGTCTTCAGCATCTTCCGCATCATAGCATACTGCTTCAACAATTCCTTTACGTCCTTCTCGGTTGTTCCCGAACCTCTGGCTACCCGTCTTATCCTTGAAGCGTTAAGTATTTTCGGGTTTTCACGCTCTTTTGGAGTCATTGACTGGATTATTACCCGCCATTTTTCTAGGCGGTCTTCAGCCAAATCAAGCATATCATCTGGAATATTGTAGGAGAAGCCGGGAATCATACTTAGAATCTTCTTGAAGGGACCCATACTTTTCATTGCCTCAAACTGCTCATACATGTCGGTTAGGGTGAATTTTCCGCTTAGAATCGCCTTCGCCTTTTTCTCAGGAATTTTAACCTCTGCCTCGCGAACCTTCTCAAGAAGAGTCTCCAAATCGCCCATACCGAGGAGTCTGCCAACAAACCTTGTTGGAACAAATGGTTCTATATCCTCTATTTTCTCGCCTGTTCCAATGAATTTTATTGGTGCACCTATGGCAGCTACTGCTGAAAGTGCTCCTCCTCCACGCGCCGAGCCGTCAAGCTTTGTAACTATGACTGAGCCTATCGGAGTTGCTTCATGAAATGCCTTGGCTTGAACCGCTGCCTGCTGTCCGATTGTGCCGTCAATTACAAGCATCACTTCATCCGGCTTAATCGCCTTCTCAAGCCTCTTCATTTCTTCTATTAGGCTTTTCTCCTCCTTGTGGCGGCCAGCCGTGTCAATTATCACAATTTCATAATCCTTAAACTGTTTTAGACCTTCTTTAGCTATTTTCACTGGATTCTTCTCTTTTGGGTTTCCATAGATTGGAACATTTATTTTTTCGGCTAGCTGCTTAAGTTGGGCGTAGGCTCCGGGCCGATAGGTGTCTGCGCATATTAGGGCTGTTTTTATTCCTCTTTTTTGGAGATAGCGCGCGAGCTTCGCGGCTGCCGTTGTCTTTCCTGAGCCTTGAATCCCAACAAGCATGATTACTCTTCTTTTGCCCGGGGTAATCTTTAGGGTTGCTGGCTTTTCGCCTAGAAATCGTGTAAGTTCGTCATATACAACCTTTACTATATGCTCCTTTCTAGATATGCCCGGCGGAACCTTTTCTTTTAGGGCTCTTTCCTCAATTCTTTTCGATATTTCAAGAACCAGCTTTACGTTTACATCTGCTTGTAGTAGGGCACGCTGTATGTCGCGCACCAATTCCTTTACTGTAGCTTCGTCCACTATCCCGACTCGGAAAACCTTCCTTAACGCTTCGTAGATTGATGAGCCTAGCTTTTCGAGTACCATTCTTCTCCAATTGATAAGTGATTTTCGCCTTTAAATAAGATTCGAAAATTTTGAATGTAAACTTTTTATCTGGTTAGCTTCTATCCAATTTTGGAGATGAAAGTTTGGCTGAAATAATAAGAATAGTTGAGAAAAAACCCATACCGTTCGGAACGCTTATGCTGAACGGATTGCCAGATGTCGGCCTAGTCGGACTAATAGCAGCTTCACATATAATTTCTGAACTTGACATGGATGAAGTAGCATATATGGACTCTGACCTTCTACCGCCAATAGTTGTGCTGCATGACGGCTTACCGCACGCACCCCTAAGAATTTTCGGAAACAGCCAAATACTAGCCACAATCTCCGAAACAGCCATCCCAGCCAACGGAATTTATGCGGTTATTAGACATTTGGTAAGGTGGGGAGGAGAAAAGAAAGTCAAGCTTATGGTATCAATCGGCGGATTGCCAGTTCCAAACCGTCAAGACATAGCTGAACCAAAAGTTTACGGAGTTGCAACAACCTCCGAACTGATTAACATGCTAAAGGAAAAAGGTATAGAAACAATTAAGGAAGGCTTTATGGTTGGACCCCAAGCTCTTATACTACGCTATTGCATGGAGCT